>JAYVMM010000723.1:0-4626 GCA_043758975.1 Planctomycetota bacterium
GCCGAGGCCGGATCGCTGAGCTACTGCGACTACAACCTCCCGCCCGGGGGCTGGTCGGGAGGCGGCCTGGGGCCCGACGCTGGGCTCGCCATCGCGACGGCGAGCGACGGGGGCTCGCCGCTCACCTGCTCCAGCGGAGCCTGCCACTGCGCCGACGCCGGCTGCCCCCTCGGCCAGGCTTGCGAGCCCACCAGCGGCGCTTGCTACGTCGCCTGCGGCCCGGCGCTCAACATCGGCTGCACCGACGAGCAAGGCACCTGCACCGCCGCCGGCTCCATCGGCTTCTGCGCTCCGGGTTCGGTCGATGCCGGCTTCCGCATCGGCGACCACACGCCGTGGCCGCTGGTGAGCAATGCCAACAGCCAGCCGGTGCTCACGGCTCCCAGCCTGGTGACGGTGACCTTCGACGCCTGGCGCGTCGGCGACGCCGGCCCCGCGCTCTCCTACCCGTTTCAGGCCGAGGTCGAGGCCTACGACGCATGGATCGTCGGCTCCACCTGGCTCGCGACCACCGGCGCCGACCTGGGCGTGGGGCTCGGTACCAACGCCAACTTCCGCCTGGACGAGACTCCGCCCGACATCGTCCTCGATGGCCCCAACCACCAGGGCGTCGCGACCTTCATCAATGCCCACATCGCCCGAGGCACGTTGCCCGCGCCCAACCGCAACAGCATCTACGTCCTCTACTACCCGTTCTCGACCACCATCTACGAGAGCGACGCGATCGACCCCACCGCGGCCAGCTGCAACGCCTTCACCGCGTACCACAACGCGAGCCAGACCATGTCGGGCATGCCGTACGCGTACGCCGTGATCCCCGACTGCGGCAACAGCTCCGCCTACGGCTGGGGCGTCAGCTACGACCTGCAGAACACGGTCGAGAGCACGGCCCACGAGGTGATCGAGGCGGCGTCGGATCCGTACCCGCAGAACCCGGCGTTCATCTCGTGGAGCCTGACCTCGGCCTGGAGCTACTCCTCGTTCTCCTTCGAGGTGGCCGACATGTGCCTCACCACCCAGACCAACTGGGTCGATCCGGCGACGGGCTTCCTGGCCCAGCGCATCTGGTCGCCGACGGCGGCGCAGGGCAGCGGCTCGCCCTGCGTCCCGGCGATGCTCGGCGAGCCCTTTGCCGACACCAGCGGCCCAGCCAACACCATCGCGGCGCCCAGCACCAACGCGGGCACGGTCATTTCCGTGCCCTACCAGTCGTGGAGCACGGCGCCGGTGCCCAGTTGGTCCGTCTCGCTACTCACCTACAGCTCCGGACCCAACCCGACCATCACGCCCGCGGCGATCACCACGTTCAATGGCGATACCGGGGTCTTCCAGGTCACCGTTCCCCCGGGCTACCAGCAGGGCGACATCATGCAGTTCGAGCTGACCACCACCGTCGCGCCCGGCGTCGACACCCTCTGGTGGCCGGTGGTGATCACCTTCTAGGTGAGCTCCCGCACTCAGTACGCCTGAGCGAACAGCACCTCGGGGGCGCCCTCCGCGCCGCTGACGATGCACTTGCCCGGTGCCGACTGGTCCAGGGGGATGCAGCGCACGGTGGCCTTGGTCTCGTCCTTGATCCGCTTCTCGGCTGCCGGATCCGGCTGGAAGTGGCAGCGCACGAAGCCGCCCTCCTTCTCCAGCATCTGCTTCAGCTCCTCGTAAGTCCCGGCGCGCCGCGTGTGCGAGTCCTGGAACTGCTGCGCGCGCGCGAAGAGCGCCGCGTGAGCCGCATCGAGCTTCTTCTGGACGAAGGGTTGGTCCAGCTGTGCCAGCGGCACTGTCTCCTTGCTGCGATCGAGCCGGTGCTTGAGCACGCCCACGCCCGCCTCGACGTCGCGCGGCCCTACCTCCATCCGCAGCGGCACGCCCTTCTGCTCCCAGTGGTACTGCTTGTCGCCCGGTCGCGCGTCGCGGTGGTCCACGACCACGGCCTGCATGGTGCGCTGGTCGTAGAAAAAGCTCTCGATGTCGCGCCCGGTGTTGCGCTTCTGCGCGCTGGCCACCTCGGCCGCGCCCACGATCTGGGTCACCACCTGCCGAATGAAGGCTGAGACTTTCTCCTTCTCCTCGGGCGTCCTGTAGATGGGCACGATGGCCAACACCTGCGGCGCAATGCGCGGCGGCACGATCAGCCCGTCGTCATCGCTGTGGGCCATGATCATCGCGCCGATGAGCCGCGTGCTCACGCCCCAGCTGGTGGTGTGGCAGTAGGCCTTCTTCTGATCGCGCCCCAGGTACTGGATGTCGAAGGCCTTGGCGAAGTTCTGGCCCAGGTCGTGGCTGGTGCCCATCTGCAGCGCCTTGCCATCCTGCATCAGCGCCTCGATGCAGTATGTGATGTCGGCGCCAGGGAACTTCTCGGAGTCGGTCTTGCGTCCTTTGATCACCGGCACCGCGAGCACGTCCTGCGCGAACTCGGCGTAGACGTCGAGCATGCGCAGCGTCTCCTCGCGGGCTTGCTCCGCTGTCTCGTGCGCGGTGTGCCCCTCCTGCCAGAGGAACTCGGCGGTGCGGAGGAAGAGGCGGGTGCGCATCTCCCACCGCATCACGTTGCACCACTGGTTGATCAGCACCGGCAGGTCCCGATAGCTCTGGATCCACTGGCTGTACATGGCGCCGATCACCGTCTCCGAGGTGGGGCGGATGATCAGCGGCTCTTCGAGCGGGGCCCCGGGCTTGAGCTGCCCGTTCTCCCCCTTCTCCAGCCGAGAGTGCGTGACCACCGCGCACTCCATGGCGAAGCCCTCCACGTGCTGCGCCTCCTTGGTCAGGAAGCTCTGCGGGATCAGCAGCGGGAAGTAGGCGTTGACGTGCCCCGTCTCCTTGAACCGCCGGTCGAGGTCGCGCTGGATACCCTCCCAAATGGCGAAGCCGTCGGGCTGGATGACCATGCACCCGCGCACCGGCGAGTAGTCGGCGAGCTTCGCCGCCTTGATGACGTCGAGGTACCACTGCGCGTAGTCCTTCTCACGGGCGACGATGTTCTTGGCCATGGGCGCCGTATAGCAAAGCCCGCGCGCGCTCCCCAGCGTCTCGTCGCTCGACCGGGGCCGCGTACACCGCGAGCGCGACCGCGACCATTCCGTGAACACGTCGTGCGCCACCAGGTCTCTAACCCAGGGCGATTCCTCGATCGGCGCTGTGGCCTTACGCTTGCTCAACGCCCACGGCGCAGCGAGTTCGAGGCCATGGGCGACTACGACCGATTCTCAAAGGAGTTCCTGCGGCGAATCCTCGAGCCGTGGGGCGTGGCTCAAGCCGGTGCCACCCTCGGCACAGATGCCCAGGAGGCGGATGTGCTCTTCGCGCCTGACCTCGCCAAACGCGACCGCGAGCGAGAGCGAGAGCGAGAGCGAGAGCTGGGCTTGCTGGGTCGAATCGCGTCAACGTCGTGCCTCATTGAGAACTTCCACAACACCCCGGGACGGGACGCCATCCTGGAGTGTGTCCGCAAGCAGCTCACGCTCCACCACCGCAACGTCAGCGAGCGTGCCGTGCAGCATTGGGCCGTGCCCGACCTCTGGGTGCTCTCCTCCGGTCGGCCCGAGGGCGCGCTCACCGGGCTGGGCTTCGCTCGGCTCGCCGGATGGCCCGAGGGCGTGTACTCGAACGGGCTCATCGATCAGCCCGCGTGGATCGTCGTCATCCGCGAGCTTCCACCCGTGCCCCAGACCCTACTGGTGCGGCTGCTCGGCGCCGGCCCCGTGCTGCGCGACGCGATCGACGAGCTGCGCATCCAAGGCGAGACGACGCGTGTCCGGGCCATTGCCCAAGACCTCATTGGATGGCTGCACGCAGAGCAGGATCACCTCGGAGTGGATAGATTGAGTCGAGAGGATCAGGAGTGGCGAACGATGACTGAGCACGAGTTCGAAGCGTACAAGCAGAAGCTCGTCCACGAAGCCAAGCTCGAAGGCGAAGCCCGGGGCATGCTCGAAGGCGAAGCCCGGGGCAAGCTCGAAGGCGAAGCCAGGGGCAAGCTCGAAGGCAAGGCCGAGTCGTTGCTCGCGGTCCTCTCAGCCCGCGGTCTGGTGGTCACGCCAGAGCAACGCATGAGCATCTTGAGCTGTCGGGACCTGACCGAGCTCGACGCCCTGCTCAAGCGGGCGATCTCCGTCAGTTCGACCGAGGAGCTCATGCACTGAGGAACAGCGCCCTGCGCCTCGGTCGCCCCCACTACCTGCGCGGCCCATCAGCCAGCCAGCGCCTTGATCGCCTTGGCGATGCCGTCGGAGTCGAGGCCTTGGTGGCCCATCTGCTGCCAGAGGCCACCGGAACCCTCGGTGTGCACCCCGAGGTGGTTGTACTTGCCCTTGAACCCGCGCTTGAGGAGCTCGCTGCCCAGGCGGCTACCGAGGCCGGTCTTGACGTTGAATCCCTCGGCGACCAGGACGAAGGGCGCGGCGGCCAGCGTCTTCATCGAGGCCTCGTCGTAGATGTTGAGCGTGGGCTTGTTGATCAGCCCCACCTTCACGCCCTGCTCGCCCAGCTTCAGCACCGCATCGAGCGCGCGGTAGGTCGTCTCGCCGAAAGAGACCACGTAGCCGCCGCCCGCGGGCGCCGTCCGCACGACGTCGTCGACCCCGGGGGTGAACGGCTTGCCCTGAAACAGAGGCTTGCCCGCGT
>JAYVMM010000724.1:0-5634 GCA_043758975.1 Planctomycetota bacterium
TGGCAATGGCTTATCATACGATGGCGAGACGGATTTCTGCATGCAAAGGCGCCGAAAGTGTTCTGCAAATTAAAACTGTATTCATTTTCCATTTCTTAAATCGACTATTCCAAAAATTGAATTAATTAATTTTGAATCTTGGGCGCCCCACATATTACCTTCAATCGATAAATCATTCCATGTCACAAGATTACTCACGCTGTAAATTAATATCTGGTAACAGAATAAATCTTCGTGGGTATAATTAAGGCTGTATTAATGCTGTATTTTTGCTTATTTTCATAAGCATTAATAAAAAATCAGGATTAATTGCCGGATTTCCGATTACATGTCCAACTTCCTTGTTGGAAGTTGCTTTATTATTTTTATTTCCTCTGCAAGCAATTGTGATATTTTATCATAATCCCTATCGGATGATATTTTTTGATATCCCGATCCATCATGGGAAAAAAATACTTTGATTGACGGTTTTACTACCTTGGTCTCTTCGATATGCAATTGTGTCGCAAGCACAATGAGCACAGAAAAAGCAATAAGGCCTAGTAATAAATTTACTTTACAATGTTTCAGGGCATGGGTTCCATGCCGCAGAAACCCTCCAGTTTGCCGCAGTGTTCCCATTCTTGTTCCAAGCTGCCCGTTTATCTGCTGAAAATTGACACATGATGCATAAGTCAGTCTGCCACCGCACTTCAATGACCGATCCGACTCCTGGGACGAGCGGGCTCCCATGCGCATACCGGGCCATCAACATCGTGCCCGTCGCATCGCGCTCCTCGAGCTGGTCCATGACGTTCCAGAGGTAATAGGATGCGCCCAGGGCACCCTTGACGATCTTCCCTCGCGACAACTGCGCATCATACGCACATTGCCGCGGAAGGCCAGCGCTCGCTGGAGGAGCAATGTGAGAAATTAGGAGTAGGGGTGGCGGCAGCAGTGGACGCGCTGCGAGCGCGCTACTCTACTGGCGCTCCCAGGCGAAGGCGCGCGTCTCCTCCACCCGGGCCAGGCCCAAACAGAGCATGACCACGCGGTCGAAACCCACCGCCACCCCGGCGCACGCGGGCAGGCCGGCGGCCATGGCGGCAAGGAAGCGCGGGTCCTGGCGTTCGCCGTCGCTGCGCGTGCCCAGCTCGGCGTCCAGGCGCGCGCCCAGCTCGCCGGCGTCGGTCAGCTCATGGTAGCCGTTGGCGAGTTCGATGCCGTCGCGGTAGATCTCGAAACGCGCCGCCACTGCCTCGCCGTCCTCGCCCGGGCGCAGCCGGGCCTGTGCGCAGGCCTCGGCGGGGTAGTCGACCAACGCGGTCCAGCGCCCGCGCCCGAGCGCGGGTTCGACCGCGCGCGTCAGCAGGAGATCGAGGCCGGCGCGGCGGTCGCCGGCGACCGCCGCGGCGTCGGCGCCCAGGCGCGCGGCGATGGCATCATCGTCAGCACGCGCTGGGTCGAGGCCGGCATGCTGGCGGAAGGCCGCGCGCCAGCTGATGATCTCGAGCTCGGCGGCGGTGCCGGTGAGCTCACTGAGCAGCGCGACTGTCTCGGCGAGCAGCTGGCGGTCGTCCCAGCCCCGGCGGTACCACTCGAGCATGCGGAACTCGGGCTGGTGCACGCGCCCGCGTTCCTGGCGGCGGAAGGCCGGCGCCAGCGCCCACAGGTCGGGGCCGCCGGCGGCGAGCAGGCGCTTGAGCGGATGCTCGGGGCTGGTGGGCAGGAAGCGTGCGCTGCCGGCGTCATCCAGGCGGAAGGGCAGCACGCCATGATCGAGGTTGGCGCCACCCTGCAGCACCGGGGTGTCGACTTCGAGCAGTCCGCGCGCGGCGAAGAAGCGCCGCGTGCGCTCGACCAGTCCGGCGCGCGCGCGCAGCGTCGCCCAGCTCGCGCTCGGGCGCCAGTCGTCGGGGGCGGAGGGCGCCTGCTGGTTCATCGCTGCCTCCAGCGCGGTGGTCGCGCGACCGCCGCCCAGCCGCAGTCTACTTGGTCACCCGCCCGGAATATTCGCGGGTCTGGGTGTTGACCATGATCTTGTCGCCGATGGCGACGAAGATCGGCACCGGGACCGTGGCGCCGGTGCCCTTGAGCTTGGCCGGCTTCATCACCCGGCTCTGGGTGTCGCCCTTGACCGCGGGCTCGGTGTATTCGACCTCTAAGGTCACGGTATTGGGCAGGCGCAGGGCGATCGGCTCGTTGTTCCACAGCGTCACCATGACGTCCATGTTCTCGAGCAGGAAGTCCTTGTCGTCGCCCACCGCCTTGGCCGAGATGGAGACCTGCTCGAAGCTGGTCTTGTCCAGGAACATGTAGCCGGTGCCGTCGTAATACATGTACTGCATCTCGGTGTCGTTGACGTCGGCGCCTACGACCTTCTCGCCCCCGCGCAGGGTCTTCTCCAGGGTGTAGCGGGTCAGCAGGTTCTGCACCCGCATCTTATAGAAGGCGTTGCCCTTGCCGGGTTTGACGTAATTGACCTCGAGCACCAGCCAGGGCGCGTTGTCGAAAATGAGCTTGGTGCCTTTGCTGACCTCGCCGATGTTCATCGCGTTCATGTTGGTCCTTTCGCAGGGGGGTCAGGCCGGTACGACTTGGGCCATGATTCGACCCCGGTCGGCGCACGCGGGCGACACCCTAGCGGCATCCCCGCCCAGTGCCAGCGTCCTGAGCCTGCCGCCGTCCGCCCCCGCGCCCGGCGCGGCAGCGGCAGCGGGCGGCTGGAACCGGCTGCTCGCCGAGGCGGTGCGTGACCCCGCCGAGCTGCTGCGCCTGCTCGAGCTGCCCGCGGCGATGCTGCCCGGGGCAGTGGCGGCGGCGCGCACCTTCCCGCTGCTGGTGCCGCGCGGGTTCGCCGCCTTGATGCGCCGCGGCGACCCCCGCGACCCCCTGCTGCGCCAGGTGTTGCCGCTCGCCGACGAGGAGGTGGCGATGCCCGGCTTCAGCGCCGATCCGCTGACCGAGCGCGCCTGCGCACCGGCGCCCGGGCTGCTGCACAAGTACGCCGGGCGCGCCCTGCTGGTGACCACCGGGGCGTGCGCGGTGCACTGCCGCTACTGCTTCCGCCGGCACTACCCCTACCAGGAGCTGCCGCGCGGGCGGCGCTGGTGGGAGCCGGCGCTGGCCTACCTGCGCGACGACCCCAGCCTGCACGAGCTCATCCTCTCCGGCGGCGACCCCCTGACCCTGCCCGACGCCCAGCTCGGTGAGCTGGCGCACGAGCTCGCAGGCATCCCGCACCTGCGGCGGCTGCGCGTCCATTCCCGCCTGCCGGTGGTGCTGCCGGAGCGTATCGATGAGGCATTCCTCGGCTGGTTCACCGGTACCCGCCTGGCGCCGGTCCTGGTCATCCATGCCAACCACGCGCGCGAGCTGTGTGCGCCGGTGGCGGCGGCGCTCGCGCGCGTGCGCCGCGCCGGTGCCATCGTGCTCAACCAGTCGGTGCTGCTCGCCGGAGTCAACGACGAGGTGGCGGTGCTCGCCGAGCTGTCGCAGCGGCTGTTCGAGGTCGGCGCGCTGCCCTACTACCTGCACCAGCTCGACCGCGTGCAGGGCGCCGGCCACTTCCTGGTCGACGATCAGCGCGCCCTCGCCCTCGCCCGCGGCCTGGCCGCAAGCCTGCCTGGCTACCTGGTGCCCCGCCTGGTGCGCGAGGAGGCGGGAATGCCGGGGAAAATGCCGCTGATGTAAACCCCGCGGGCCGCCGAGCTTGCCTGGTCGCGCTTGCACGGACTTCGCCCACAGCCATAGTCTGACGCTATCTCACCTCCCCCGGAGCGGGTCATGCCCACGCCTCTGGTCGCAGCCCGCCTGGCTGTCCTCGTGCTCCTCGCCAGCGCCTGCCCGCTGCTCGCCGCCGATCAGGCATGGGGGATGCGCGCGCGCGTGTTCTGCGACAACCAGAGCGGCATTTCCTTCCGCTACCCCTACGGCTACCAGGCGCCCGACCAGTACAAGGCCGAGCTGGTGCGCATCGACCGCGAGCAGCAGACCTCGGTGGTGATCACCGAGGTTTTGGTCAACGGCAAGCTGGTCAAGGTTCCGATCCCGCTCGAGCCGCAGTTCAACGGCCCCGACGTGCGCGCCTTCAGCGCGCTCACCAAGGAGCTGCCGGCGGGCTCGCCGAGCGATCTCGCCGCCCTCGGCAACCAGCTCACCGGGGCCACGCTGACCTGGCGGGCGTTCGACTACTATCAGAAGCCGGCCAACCGCCCGCAGGCGACCGCGAACTGGGCGCCCAAGGACCTGGTGGCGATGATCGGCGAGTCCTCCAAGGCGTGCGGGCTGATCGTCAAGCACGGCGAGCGCTATTCCGGCCTGGTCCTGCGCGGCGGCGTGGACAGCGGCGACAACCAGGCGATCATCGACAGTTTCGAGGTGATGGCCGGTGGCAAGGGCAAGCTGCCGAACATGACCTGGCGCGATGCCCAGGGCAAGACCGGCAAGGTGATGGCGGCCGACGGCAAGCCGATCTCGGCCGCCGCGCGCGGCCCATCGTCCTGGAAGGACGGCTGGGACCTCGAGACCGCACACTACCACATCACCACCCAGGTCTCGCCCACCCGCCTGGCGCAGTACGGGCTCTACCTCGAGGCGCTCTACAAGGCCTACTCCGGCATCTACGAGCCCGACAGCGTGCCGCCGTACAAGCTCGAGATCCACATCTTCAACACCCAAGAGGACTTCATGTCCGCGGCGGGCGCACACGGTTTCCCGGTCGGGCCGACCGTCGGCGGATTCTTCGTGCCTTCGCTGCAGTCGATCTTCGCCTACGAGGAGAGCACCAAGTGGGGCGGCGACTCGTTCTCGGTCGAGCATGTGCTCGCGCACGAGTGCTCGCACCAGTTCCTGCATGTCGCCTGCAACGGCAGCGATCACGTGCCGACCTGGATCAACGAGGGCCTGGCGGTGTATTTCGAGTCGGGGGTTTTCAAGAACGGCACCTTCATGATCCAGCCGCCGCGCGAGCGCATCGCGCGGCTGAAGGACCTCTACGAGCGCCTGCACCGCACCCTGGTGCCGCTCGACGAGTACCTCGGCAACTACGGCCACATTTCACCCGACATGTACGGCGAGGTGTACGCGATGACGTCCTTCTGGCTGTTCGGCACCTGCGCCGAGAACTGCAAGCACAAGGATTGCGGCCTCGCCCGCTTCCGCCTCTACTGGCAGGCGCTCAAACGCCATGAGAACGGCACCAAGGCCTTCGAGTCGATCTTCATGGCCGACATGGAGAAGGCCCAGGGCAGCCACCAGGCGGCGGTCAACGCCTGGGAGAACGCCTACCTCCACTACGTCAAGGCCGCGCTCAAGTAGCGCGACGTCGGCGCCGCCTGCGCCTGCCCCAGAGGGTCGGTGCGGACGGCGAATTCTCAGCGAATTCCCCCGAAGATTCCCGCCGCCGGCGCCCGCTCACGGCGACCGTCGGCGCGCGCTCACGCGGGTGGGATAAATGGCATTTGACAGGGGCCCCAGGCCCACCATAGTGCGCCTCCCGCCGATGAACGGGGGTTGAAAAACCCCTGGGAAACGACGGAAAAACCCGGGGAAACCCGGGACCCTTTGACAACTCAACAACCGTGGACGAGAGAGTTGGTTGACCGGGCTTGCCTGGTCGACCTGTCTTCCCGCTTCGGCGGGAAGCGAACAACG
>JAYVMM010000725.1:0-1762 GCA_043758975.1 Planctomycetota bacterium
CGGTGGTGAGCAGCGACTGCGCCGCCCTGCGTGAGATCGCCGGCCCCGCCGCCCTCATCCGCCGCCTGGACGACGAGGCGGGCATGGCCGAGGACCTGCTGCGCCTGGACGATCCCGCACTGCGCCGCGCACAGGTCGCCGCCGGGCTGGCGAACGCGCGCGGCTACGCCGCCGAGGCGATGGTCGAGGGCTATGCCCGTCTCTACCAGGAACTGGCAGCCGCCCCATGCGCGTGAGCATCTACTCCTACAACTATGCGCCTGAGCCGACCGGGATCCCGGTCTACAACACCGGCATGGCCAGCTGGCTCTGCCGCCGGCGCGGTTGGCAGGTGACCATGCACACCGGCATCCCGCATTATCCGTGGTGGCAGGTGCCGCCGGCCTATGCCGCGCGCGACTACCGCCATGGGCGCGGCGACGAGGTCATCGACGGAGTGGAGGTGCAGCGCGTGCGCCACTACGTCCCCCGCCCGCCGCCCGGCGGCTTCGCGCGCATGCGCCTGGATGCCAGCTGGCTGTGGCAGGTGTGGCGGCGCAGCCTGTCGCAGCGCCGGCGCCCGCATGCCATCGTGGTGGTGTCGCCGCCGTTCCTCGGCGGGCTGCTCGGGCTGCTGCTGCGCTTCCGCCTGCGCGCCCCGGTAGTCTACCACGTGCAGGACCTCCAGGTCGACGCCGCCCTGCGCCTGGGCATGCTGCCGCCCACCCTAACCAGGGTGCTGCGCTGGCTGGAGCGCTTCGTCCTCGAGCGCGTCGACCTGGTCAGCACCATCAGCGGCGAGATGCGGCGGCGCCTGCAGGGGAAGGCCCGCACCCTGCGTCCGGTGGTGCTGTTCCCCAACTGGGCGGACACCTCCGCGGTGCGGCCCTGGCAGGGCGACAACCGCTTCCGCCGCGACTGGGCGGTGGCGGAGGGCCAGCCGGTGGTGATGTACAGCGGCAACCTCGGACAAAAGCAGGGCGTCGCGCTCCTGCTCGAAGCGGTCGTGCGCTGCCGCCACGACCTGCTGCTGGTGGTCGCCGGCGAGGGCCCGGAGCGCGCCCAGCTCGAAACCCATGCAAAGACCCTCGGGCTGCGCCGGGTCCGCTTCATCGGCCTGGCGGCCAAGGAGCGGCTGAGCGAATTCCTCTCCGCCGCCGACCTCCATTGCATCCCCCAGCGGCGCGAGGCCGCCGGGCTGGTGATGCCCTCCAAGCTGCTCAACATCATGGCGGTGGCGCGCGCGGTGGTGGTCACCGCCGATCCCGGCACCGACCTCGCGCTGGCCATCGATGAGGCCGGCTGCGGGCAGGTCGCCGCCCCCGACGACGCGCCCGCCCTCGCCGCCGCCATCGACCGCCTGCTCGGGGACGGCGAGGCCAGGCAGCGCCAGGGGCGAGCCGGACGCGACCATGTCGAGCGCACCCTCGGCATCGACGGGGTGGTCGGGCGCTTCGCGGACCCGCTGGAGCAGCTGGTCCGCACCACCACTACCGCTCGCGGGCGGGTCTGAATGCTCGCCCACGCCCCGAACTTCCTCTATCGCCGCATCATCCTGGTGGTCGCCGACCTCGCCTGGATGCTCGCTGCCCTGCGCATCTCCTTCATCCTCAATCCCGCGCTGCCCGACCCCGATCCCGAGCATGTCCAGCTCCTCACCGTGGGCCTGATCGCCCCGGTGACCCTGCTCTTCCACCTTAGCGGCACCTATGTGCGGGTGAACACCGGGGGACGTTGGCATGGCATCCGTCAGGCGGTGGTCGCATTTTGGACCGCGGTGGCG
>JAYVMM010000726.1:0-3979 GCA_043758975.1 Planctomycetota bacterium
GATCCGCGTGGCGCACCTCGGCGGTGGCGTTGCCATTGGCGAGATGACCGGACATGGCGATGGTAGGCGGCGAGAGCGCCGGTCGACCGTCGAGGGAGGCGATCCAGGCGCGCATCAGCGTGAGCGCGAGCGGATCGGGCAAGTTGCGCCCCAAGGGCGGCATCTTCATGAGGTCGAGGTGGTCGAGGCGCACGAGGATCATCGAACGCCAGGGATCGTTGGCCCTGATGTAGCAGGCATGCTCGATGCCGAAGTCGTTGAAGGTGCGCACGTTGATCATGTTCTGGCGTGCGAGTGGGGTCTCGAAGCGCGCATCGTAGCTGTTGAACGGCATCGCCCCCGGGCGATGACAATGGCTGCAGTTGGCGTCGAGATAGGAGCGCGCGCGCTCGGCGATGTCCGCGTGCTCATCGTCGGGCGGGGTGAGGTGGGGCAGGCCCGCGAGGCGCTCCGTCGGCATCGGCGGACCGAACAGGCCCATGGCGTTCCACTTCTGAAGCTGTGGGCTGCCATCGCGCCCGGCGCGATTAAGCTGCCGGGTGTTGATGCCGAGGAAAGCACCGGCGGTATGGTTGTGGCAGGTCAGGCATTCGGCTCGCGACGGATAGTGCCAGCGCTGGGTACGCGTCGAGCCGTCGCGCAGGGTCACCGCGACATCCTGGTCGGCGCCCGCGTCGAGCAGATCGGCGTCGCGCTGATCGTCGCGCCAGCGATAGGTGATGCCGTAGACGGTGACGTCGTCGGCGCGCACCAGGAAGCGCGTTTCCATGCGGCGCACCTTGGACGGATCGCGCTCGTCGAGCGGCAGATCGAACTCCTTCATCGACACCGTGCCGATGGGGAAGTACCACTCGCCGGTGGGCGAGAAGGAGATCGCGGAGCCGGCGCCGTCCCAGTCCGGGCGGTTTGGCACCGCCAGCCAGCGCTGCTTGCGCGCGCCATCGGACCACAGCGGGGAGTTGACCTCGTAGGGCAGTAGCGCTGGCACCACCTTGAGGGTGGCGAGGTCGGCAAAGGCGCCGGTCTGCGACAGCAGCGGCGGCGGCGCTTCGGTTGAGAGCGACGGCAGGCCGAGGTAGGGATCGCCCACCGGACGCCCGCTGCCCACCCCTGCCGCAGCCGCCGGCTCCGCCTCTGCCGCCCCAGCGGCGCCGTCGAGCATGGCGAGCACGCCGAGCAGAACGAGGTTGCGGAGTGGGAGGGTGGGCATGGCGGCGGTCAATGCGTGGTGGGGGAGGCGGGCCAGTCCACCGGCAGGTCGCCCAGGGTGGCGGTGAGCAGGCGCGTGATGTCGCGGCAGGCGTCGGAGCCGACCAGGGCGAAGCGCGCATTGACCCCGCGTCCCGCCAGCGCTTCACCCAGGCGGTCATAGACCACCACCTTGAGCGGCGGCGGCAGGCAGGCGAAGGCCTGGGAATGGATCAGGTAGCTGCACGGCAGGCGGGCGAAGTGCCGCCGCAGATCGAGCTCACGCAGCGAAGCGCCGCGCGAATCGCGCACGCCGCCGCGGGCGAAGTCCTCGGCGAAGCCCGAGCTGCCCGCCACGCGGTCGGTGAAGGGCGCCTCGTCGCCGTAGAGCAGCCCACGCACCAGGGCATCGGCAGCGCTGACCAGGCGCCGCGCGGTGCTGTCGCTGCGGAAGCCGGCGGGCCGGCCCAGCGCCTGGTTCATCACCTGCTCGTCACGCAGGGCGATACGCGCGGAGAAGCCCGAGGAGGTGATGAGGTTGTGTACTTCGATCTGATGGCTGAGCGCCAGCAGCGCGACGACGTCGCTGGTTGGGCGCAGGTAGAGTTCACTATCAACAAAGGTCGGCAGCGTGGGCTGGTTGGCGCCGGCGACGAGGTCGAGGGCGTCGATGTCGGCGTGCTCATCGTAGATGCGGTTGCCGAGCTGGCGCATGCCGCCGTGGCTGCCGGTGACGTACCAGCCGCCCCAGCGCTTGGCCCACGGGCTGGCCGGGGTGGTGATCATCGAGCCCAGGTTGAGCAGCGGCTGGCCGTCACGATCGGGATAAACCGAGCGCATGATCAGGCCCGGGAAGCCGCCGGTGAAGGCGGGCAGATCGTGGCAGCGCAGGCATTCCTGGGTTTCACGCCGGAGGCGCGGATGCGCATGCTCGACCTGATCAAGCACGTAGAACATGGTGCCCTGGCGCGGATCGGTGGCGGCCAGCTCGATCAGGGTGCCCCCGGGGACGGTGCCGACATAGACCTCGTCGTTGAAGTAGAGCGCGCGCGGGGTGTCGGGCGAGATGCGCTCGCGCTGCAGGCTGGTCTTGGAGAACACCAGTACCTGCGAAGAAAGTGGCACCGCCAACTCGCGCAGCAGCGCTGGCAGGTAGCCGAAGTGCCGGTCCCAGGCCAGCTGGACGCTGCCGGCGTCGAGGTCGCGCAGGAGGTGGGCCACGCGGTCATCGGGGGCGCAGCTGGTGTAGGAGAGCGGCGGCAGGTCATAGACCTCCTCGGCGCCGAGCGGCCCCAGGCAACCGGCCAGCAGCAGCGGCAGCAGCAGCCTCCAGCCGCCTTCGGCGCGTGATGTCGCCCGCGCGCGCATCATCCGGCCAGTGCGCGCGGAAAGAGGATATTGTTCTCGAGGTGGATGTGCTCCTTCATGCCGCGCTCGAGGTCGCCCAGTCCGAGGTAGAGCGCACGCCATGACGGGCAGGCGCCTGCAGGGGGCTGGTAGCCCTCGCCCAGCCTGCGCAGCTCAGTGAGGTGTTCGCCCTGACCGCTGTGCTCGCGCTGCAGCTGCATCACCGGCGCCGCCGCGCTGGCGCCGCGCCCGCTCAGGATCCAGGGGAAGAGCACGCGCTCCTCCTTCTCGAGATGGCAGACGGTTTCGTCGGCGAAGACCGCCAGGAGCTCGGCGAGCGCGACCAGCTGCGGCGCGTGCCGGCGGTGAACATCGGCCACCTTGCGCGCCAGCGCGAGGAGGCGGACGAGCTCGTCGCGCAGTGGCTGATGGTGGTGGGCCAGGAGGTGGTCGATGATCTCGCTCAGCGGACGCTCCGCCCACGCGGTGGCGCTGTCGATCTCGGCACCGGTACCGGCGCGGACCTCGCGGGCGCGCTCGAGCTCGTCGACCACCGTGGCCGGTGCCACCCCGGCCTGGGCGCAGGCGTCAGCCAGGGTGCGCCGACCGGCGCAGCAGTAGTCGATGCCCAGGCGGTAGAAGATGGAGGAGGCGCCGGAGACGGTCGCCGCAAGTTCGCCGACCGGCATGTCGATCTGGGAGGTGAGTAGGGGCATGATGGCCACTATTGCACATCTCTGGCCAAACAAAGGGATCTGAAATAACAACGACTTACGACGACTGTCTCTGAATTGAGAACTGACAGTTGTCTTCATTCTGAGATCACGTTATCATTCCGTAGACATGGTCGATACGGCACCACTGCTGGCGATCGCCTGCGATCTCGCTGCCAACCTGGCAGCGGATGACCGCTATCGGCGTCTTATCGCCGCGGTGCGGCGGATCATCCCGTGCGACGCGGCAGCGATGCTGCGCTTGGATGGCAGCGATCTCGTGCCGGTGGCCAGCGCTGGGCTGGTGCCCGAGGTCGCCGGGCGCCGCTTCGCCGTGCGCGACCATCCCCGCCTGCAGCGCATCCTCGCCTCCGCCGGGGTGGTGCGCTTCCCCGCCGATTCCCCACTGCCGGATCCCTTCGATGGGCTGGTGCTCGGCGATCCCACCGCCAGCGCGCACATGCACGCCTGCATGGGAAGCCCGCTGCGGGTGGCCGATGAGGTTATCGGCGTTCTCACGGTCGATGCGCGCGACCCGGGCGCCTTCGCCCACCTCGACGACGACACCGTCGCCACCCTCGCCGCCCTGGCCGGCGCGGCGATGCGCACCGCCGGGCTGATCGAGGCGATGGAGGGTGCCACCCGCCACCAGGGCCTGGTGTTGCGCCAATTGCTTCGCGACGGCCTCAGCCGCGCTGGCACCCAGCTGCTGGGGGTGAGCGCGGCGATGG
>JAYVMM010000727.1:0-2531 GCA_043758975.1 Planctomycetota bacterium
CATGCATTGCGACCACCTCCCCAGCATAATCCCCCTTGGATAGCGGTAGGAGCGGCCCGAGATGGCCGCTCCTACCGCTATTCCCCCCGCGATCGCTACCGGAATATCATCGCCGCCATCGGCCCAGAAAGCGATTCGTGGCCTGACCGGTTCTGGCGGAGGTTCGCCGCCCAGGCGGCGAACCTGTGCCCGGACCTACCAGCACAGCTGGTGCAGCGCAGCCGCCATCTCGCGAGTGCGCTGCGCGAGCATACGCACGAGTACCTGAGCCTCGCCTCACCGTCGCGCCTCGCCGTTGCGGCCAACCTCATTCAGCATTACATCCCGGTCTTGGACTTCATTTTGGACCTCATTGCCGAGCATCGCCGCGCCGCTGAGCTGTTCGCAGACCTCGGGGTGCGCCACGGCGGCCTCGACAAAATCATGTCCGTTCTCATCTTGCGACTGGTCCCCGGCCATCATCCGGGCAGCATTATCGGGTGGAGCGCCGCGAGGCGATCTACGACCGTCTCAAACATTTCCATTATTTCCATTGGTGTCTGACCGGGCCGCATGGCCTGCCTGCCGGCGCCGCACTGGCGCACTGCCCTGGCAGCGCCGACGTGGTGGTGGCGCGAGCCGAAGATTGCTTGCAGCAGCTGCCTGGCAGCGGATTGGCCATCGGAGTCTATCTCCAGACTGTGGCCAACCTTCAAGTTCAAGCCGGTCTCGGGACTGCCCACCGCGTTCGCGGTCTACCGCTACCGTGCCATCGCACATGCCCTCGACCACCAGCTCGGCACCTGGGCCGAGGACCATTACGGCGCCGTGGCCGGACCGGTCCTGCTCGATCATCCGGCTGACCTGGTGGTCGAGTGCTTGGGCTCGGTTCGGGACGAGTGCGATCTCATCGAGCCTGAGCACAGCGGTTCCGCCAACGTCCCGGTCGCTGCCGCCCGCCTTTCGTGACCTCGTCCACTACGATGCGCCTCAGGAACCGATCCACGCGATGAAGGAGGCAACGGGATGCTCGCCGCCACCCCTATCTTCCCCACCATTTCGGCGGTCCAGATCAGCCAAATCAGAGCCGAGCTCATCCAGACTCTCCCCGGGCCCGAGACCACGGCCTGGCCTTATCTCTACACCTGAGCGCCGCCATCCGATAGCGGCAGCGGCGTACGCGGCCGGTGCATGGTCAGACGGCCGCCGGGAAGGTGGAGGTGGAGGTGGAGGTGGAGGTGGAGGTGATTCGGTGATGGCGTGCAGGATCCGCCCTATTACCATACATATAGATTTTCTTGTCCTATTTTACCCCCCCCCCCTCCAGCCTTACCAGGTGACGTATGCGGCCTCCTGCAAGCGGCGAACAGGCCGAGCACCACGCTGCGACCGAACCCGCGGCCAACACGGTTCCGGCTCCATCGCCGCTGTTCACTCCGCGCATGCGCCCGGTCGATCTGCTCAGCGCCTATCCCGATGCCCAGCCCGTGTGCCAGCGCTTGCGCATCGACCTGCAGCAGCCGCTGGCGCAGTGGTGCCATGATCCCGGCTGGATCCTGGTCGAACTGGCGCGCGCCGCGCGTCCGCCAAGCCCGACCGCACCACGCGATTGGTCGTTGGCCACCATCCCCGAGCTGGTGGCCGACATCATCGCCTCCCACCATCGGCCGCTGCTCAACGAACTGCGGCGCCTGGGCGTCCTCATCGCCGAATACTGTCAGCGCCATGCCGCCAGGGCCAGCCACGAGCTCATCCGCTCATTCGTGCGGTTCGAGGCAACGCTGCTCGAACATATGGCGCATGAGGAGGGCGTGGTCTTCCCGCTCAGCATCCTGGTCGAGCAGGCCAGCCGCCAGCGCGATGCCGTCGCACCGATCACAGGTGATATCACCGCCGCGATCCGCTTCATGAGCGCTGGTCATGATGAGGCTTTGACCACTCTGCGCCGGATCATCGCCACCATGCACGAAGCAAGCATGAATGATTTCGACCCCGATAGCGCCATCATCAGCGCCGGTCTTGTTGCTATGCTCGCCGACTTCGTCGTCCATGAATCCAAGGAGGAGGACATCCTCTTGCCTGCGGTGATCTTCGCCGAGGAGCAGCTGCGCGCCCGCCGCCGCCGCCGGGATGGGGATGGTTCCCGCAGCGATGGCCGCCGCACGCCCACGCCCACGCCCACCGCCTGACCGTCCGGCGGCATGAAACGCTCAGGCCGGCAGCCGCTCTTCCGGGTCCGCCGGTCCCGTGGTCCCCCTAGATGAGGATGCTGTCGGGTATGCCCGGGCCCAGCTTGATGACCTGGACCGGGCACCCGTCGGCGATGAAGCGCATGAAGGTGAGCCCGTCGCTGTCCAGCAAACCGGGGCGGAGCAGGCTGCGTTCTTCGCGATTAGGGCCGCCATGGTGGTCCCGGCGTGCGCTTGCGCGGATCTCAGTCCCCTGCGCGGTGACCTCGAACACCCGGGGTTCGAGGTTCTGGCACCAGCCGCACTGGATGCAGCCATCATCGATCCAAATGCTGGTGGTGCTCGGCATCGACGGAGAACTCC
>JAYVMM010000728.1:0-2314 GCA_043758975.1 Planctomycetota bacterium
GGGCGTCCACACCATCCAGATCACCGAGAATGCCGTCGGCGGATTCCCCGCCATCGCCTTCAACGGTACCGGCGACTGCCAGAAGGCGACCCAGCTCGCCGCCTGGGGCGGAAATACCTGGATGAGCATGCATGGCGCCTTCCAAGGCTGCAATAATCTGTCCATCACCGCCACCGACCAGGCGGGCGCGATCACCGGCGGGGTCAGCGATTTCTCCCATGCCTGGTACAATTGCGACATCATCTCCTTCCCGGCAATCGATGTCAGCGGCGGCACGGATTTCTCCTATGCCTGGTGGGGCACGGCACTGGCCAGCTTCCCCGTGCTCGCCACCGGCAATGGGACGAACTTCAGCAACGCCTGGGCCTACAACGCGAATCTGACCTCCTTCCCGCTGCTTGACACCAGCAAGGGGACCACCTTCTCGTACGCCTGGGACCATTGCACCGGGCTGACCAGCTTCCCGGCGCTCAATACCAGCCACGGCACGGACTTCTCCTTTGCCTGGCAATACTGCTGGACGCTGCCGAGCTTCCCTGTGATCGACACCAGCCAGGGCACCAATTTCAACTCCGCTTGGAGTAGCTGCTGGGCGATTAACCCGTTTCCGGTTCTCGATGTCGGAAACGGCAGCAATTTCTCCAATGCATTTGCCGAACTCCTCGCCATGACCAGCTTTCCGCTGCTGAATACTGGCAAAGGGGTGAATTTCTCGGGCGCCTGGCTAAATGACAACGCTTTGACCGGTTTTCCCGCGATCGATACCGGTTCAGGCCAGGATTTCTCCGGCGCCTGGGATGGTTGCGGCCATCTCACGTCCTTTCCGCTGCTGAATACCAGCCAGGGGGTGCATTTCGGGAGTGCGTGGTCTAGTTGCGCGAACCTGACCTCCTTCCCGCTGCTCGACACCAGCTCGGGCCTCTCCTTCGCGGCAGCATGGAGTGGTTGCTCGGGTCTGACCTCCTTCCCGCTGCTCGACACCAGCAATGGCAATGATTTCTCCCAGGCCTGGTCAAACTGCAACTTCGCCGCCTTCCCGGCCCTCAACCTGGGCCGCATCACCACCGGGTACCAGAGCTTCTTGCTTAACACCCTGCCGCCGACGGACTACGGCAACCTGCTCATCGCGATGGCGGCGGAGTGCACCACCATCGGCGTCACCTTCGACGGCGGGAAGAGTCAATACCCCGCGGGTGCGGCAGCCACCGCGCGGGCCTACCTCACCGGGACCCTCGGCTGGACCATCACCGATGGCGGACTGGAGGGGCTGAGCGCCTCGCCGAACAGCGGTCCGATCACGGGCGGAACGGCGGTCACCATCACCGGCGCCGGCTTGACCGGGACCACCAGCGTCATGTTCGGCAGCATCCCCGCGACCGCATTCACCGTGAGTAATGCCACCACCGTGCTCGCCACTGCACCCGCGCAGGCGGCAGGGGCGGTCAACCTCGTGCTCACCACGCCGGGGGCCGCTTTCACCCTGTTCAAGGGCTATTGCTACCAGGGCGTCCCCACCATCACCGGAGTGGTGCCGGCGATCGGCGCGCTGGTCGGCGGTACCACGGTGATCGTCAATGGCAGCAATCTGACCAGGTCTAGCAGCATCACCTTCGGCGGCACGCCGGCGACCGCCATCAGCGTGCTGAGCGACTCCCAGGTGGCCTGCGTCATCCCGGCCCATGCGGCGGGAACGGTGGGGGTGTCGTTGACCTGCCCAGGCGGGGTGGCGACGGCGGGCAGCGCCTTCACCTACCAGGCCATGCCGACCATCAGCAGCATCTCGCCCAACAGCGGGCCCATGGCCGGCGGCACCATGGTCACTATCACCGGCACCGGCCTGAGCGGGACCAGCGCGGTGCACTTCGGCAGTGGGGCGGCGACCGCGGTGACGCCGGTCAGCGCCACCAGCGTGACCTGCGTCGCGCCTGCCGGTGCGGCTGGCGTGGTGAGCATATCGCTGACCGCTCCGCTGGGTTCGGCGACGCTCAGTCACGCATACACCTACCGGATCATCCCGACCATCGCCTTGATCACCCCCAGTGCGGGTCCACTGTCCGGCGGCACCATCGTCACCATCACCGGCGGCGGCTTCAACGCGACCAGCGGGGTGCAATTCGGCACCCATGCCGCAACCGCGATCGCGATTGCCAATTACAACACCCTGACCTGCGTCGTTCCCGTCGGAATCGCCGGCAGAGTGGATGTGGTGCTCACCACCCCGGGCGGGACCGCGACCGCGAGCGGCGCCTTCACCTACCAGCCGGCGCCGACAATCACCGGCATCTCGCCGAGCAGCGGACCCGCCACCGGCGGG
>JAYVMM010000729.1:0-2069 GCA_043758975.1 Planctomycetota bacterium
ACCATGGCTGGCGGAACCCGACCGTGCGAACGCCCTGGCCAGGAGCCGTGCCCATGCGCCGCCAGCTACATGCATCCATCCTTGCGCTTAGCAGCGTGCTCGGACTGGCCGTAGCAGGCGAACCGCCAGCGGTTCCCCCAGCCCCGCCAGCCGCGCAGCCGGCGCCGACCGCACCGCCGGTGCTCAACGGCACCATCGGCCAAGCCGAGGCCGAGGCGCTGTGCGTCGCCGGCACCCGCGCCATGCAGACCTCCACCGAGGAGCCCGCCCAGGCGGTCACCGCCGCCATCGCCTTCTCCCAGGCGCTGCGCTTCTTCCAGGCCGCCGGCGACATCGACCGCAGCTGCGACCTCGAGGCCAACATCTTCTGGTGCAAGAAGCGCATGAGCGCCGACGACCTCGCCCGCTACGCCGCACGCAACCAGGGCGACCAGGCGGTCGCCAGCGCGCTTGCCACCATCACCGCGGTCGCCACCAAGACGGTGCCGGCGGCCGAGGCCACCGCCTACCTCGAGCGCGCCGAGCGCTTCGCCAAGGACCATCCCCAGGACTTCGCGCAGCAGTCGGTGCGCTATTACGAGGTCGCCGAGCGCTTCCTCGGCACCGACGTCTCGCTCGCCGCGCAGAAGCTCAGCCTTGAGGCGCAGGGCCGCGAGATGCAGCGCATCAAGCAGGAGCACGACGCCGAGCGCAGCACCCTGTTCACCCGCACGCAGCAGGCGCCCAGCGGCGTACGCGTCGCGCCGCCGACCGCCGAGGCCCTGCGCGCGGCGGTGGTCACCGTGCACCAGCTCTACAAGGACGCCTACGCCCGCAGCAAGCCCAAGGACAAGCGCGAGCTGGCCCAGCGCCTGCTCGAGCAGGCGCCGCTGACCAAGGACGATCCCGTCACCCAGTACGCGCTGCTCGGCGAGGCGCTCGAACTCTCGCTCGCCTCCTCCTATTGGCTGGGGGTGCTTTCCGCCTGCGATCTGATGGCGCGATCCTTCACCGGCATCGACGCCACCGCGAAGAAGAAGGAGGCCCTGGCCAAGGCTCATGGCGCCCCCGCGGCGCTGGCGATGGCCAAGCTGCTCGACGATCCGCTCGACGCCGACGCCAATGCCGTCGCCGGGCGCTATTTCTGCTGCGAGGCCGAGGCCTGGGACATCGGCCTGCCGCTGCTCGCCCATGGCGGCGAGCGCGAGTGGGCGGCGGTGGCGGCGATGGAGATGCTCAAGCCGGCGACCGGACCGCAGCAGGCTGAGCTCGGCGACCGCTGGTTCGAGCTGGTCGCCAAGGCCCCGGCGCCGGCCAAGGAGGCGCTGCGTGAGCGCGCCCTGCACTGGTACGAGACCGCGGCCCCCGCCCTCACCGGCATCACCAAGGCGCGCATCGACAAGCGCCTGGAGGAACTCCGCCCGGTGGTCGCCGCCGCCATGGGCATCCCGCTTGGGCTGATGCCCACGCGCACCTACGTCGCGACCTGGGACATGTACCACACCACCCTGGTGGTCAAGTCCGCGAGCGGCACCCACGGCGTCATGTTCCTCACCACCAGCTGGGGCACGCAGTCGGTCACCTACGAAGCACCGGTGACCTGCGATGCGGACGGCATCCTGCAGGTCGAAGGCAAGGACGCGGTGGTCGCCGGCAGCGGCAAGGGCGGCTACACCCCGGACAGCTTCCGCCTGCTGCCCAAGGGCGCGCTTGAGCAGTACGATCTCTCGGGCCACCACACCAAGGGCACCTACACCCTCGGCAAGTAGGCGACGCGCAAGCGCGAGCGCGCGGCTCAGCTCAATCATAGGCGCGTTCGCCGGCCCGGCATTCGGCGGACCAGGGCTACCTGCCTGATCACGCAGGCTGATGCCATCCTCGACCGCCCCAAAGCAACCCTGAAGAATGCGCAGCCATGAAGAATCTCGAAGCCATCCTGAGCAATCTGCTCATCTTTGATGAGCGCACCGAGATCCGCCGACGGGCGGAGGAGAAGCTGGCCGGCCTCCGGCTGGTGGCGCCAGCAACCATGAGACGTCGATCGAGGTCGAGCGCATGCGACCCACGAGTGAGATCGAACGGGGGAATCG
>JAYVMM010000730.1:0-10312 GCA_043758975.1 Planctomycetota bacterium
TTCTCCCCTGCCGGCGGCGAGATCGCGGTCGAGATCAGCGGAGCATACCCGCACGCGGAGATCCGCGTCCTGGATCACGGCCCCGGCGTGCCGGCCTACGCCCGGGAGCGCATCTTCGAGCGCTTCTACTCCCTGGCGCGACCCGATACGGGCAGGAAGGGTTCGGGCCTGGGCCTGACCATCGTCCGCGAAGTTGCCGCGCTGCATGGCGGCAGCATCGCCCTGGCTGATCGCGCCGGCGGCGGCACCATCGCCACGCTCCGCCTGCCAGGCGACTTCACGGTCGCTTCACCCTGAGTTCACCCCCGCTTCAATCCGGCGCCGCCGGGAAGCCGAGGTTGGGTCCATCCCCACCGGAGGTTTCATGGTGCCGTATATCCGACGACTTCCCGTGCTGCTGGGCGTCTGTGCCGTTGCCGTCGTCATCGGCGACACCTTCTTCGCCGATGGTGACCCGGGCTGGGTCTGGGCGGTGTTCCTGCTGCTGCTCGGGCTGGCGATCGCGCGCCATCCCGTCGTCCTGCGCCATGCCAGGGGGCAATGGCTGGTGCTGGCGACCGCCGTGCTCACCACCGCCCTGGTCATCGATCCGAGCTGGATGGCGATCGCCCTGGTGCTGATCGGGATCGTCTCGGCGGTGCAGAGCGGACGCGGCGGCACGCCGGTGGATGCCCTGCCCTGGCTGGGTGAGCAGATCGGCATGCTCCCCCGTTCAGCGCTCAGGATGATTCCCGACGTCAGCCTCATCGTCCGCTGGTCCGCCAGGCATGGGATCCATCGCCGCCGCTGGGCCTGGCTCGGCGCTTGGCTGATCCCTGTCCTCTTCGGCGGAGTCTTCCTGTTCCTTTTCGCCACCGCGAATCCGATCATCGACTCCTGGTTCGCCCGGCTTGCCGAGCTGGTGCGCGATGCGTTCATGATTCTGCCCGCTGTCCCGGCCATCTCCCGGGTCCTGGTGTGGTGCTCGGTCCTTATCGTAGCGTGGGCGATCCTGCGTGCGCGCCGGGCGAAGCGCCGGATCCCCGTTGCTTCCCGTCCGGTCTCCGGTCGGGAGCTGGTGCGGCTCGACCACACGCCGCTGATCCTCCGCTGCCTGGCGCTCTTCAATGCGGTCTTCGCCGTGCAATCCGCGCTCGATGTGGCCTATCTGTGGGGCAGTCTCGCCCTGCCTCCCGGCCTGACCTATGCGTCCTATGCCCATCGCAGCGCCTATCCCCTGGTGGCGACGGCGCTCCTGGCGGCGCTCTTCGTGCTGGTGTGCTTCCGCCCCGATGGGGCGCTCCAGAGCCTGCCCAGTGCGCGCCGGCTGGTCTTCGCCTGGCTGGGCCAGAACGTGTTCCTGGTGGTGTGCGCGCTCTGGCGCCTCCATCTCTATGTCGATGCCTACAGCCTGACGCTCTGGCGCGTCACCGCGGTAGTGTGGATGGCGCTCGTCGCCTGCGGAGTGATCCTCATCGGCTGGCGCATCAGCCGTGGTCGCAGCAACCGCTGGTTGATCAATGCCAATGCGCTGACCCTCGCAGCCATGCTCGGCCTGCTCTGCTTCATCGATGTGCGGGGCCTGATCGCCTGGCACAATGTCACCCGCTGCCGGGAAGCCGGGGGGTCCGCTGCGCCGATCGATCTGCACTACCTGGAGGAATTGGGGCCGGCAGCAGCTCCGGCGCTCCTGTGGCTCGCAGGCCACAGCCATGACGCTGCGGTGGCGAGAGCTTCCGCCGGGCTTGCCGTTTGGGACGGGGACAGCGCCCGCCGCCTGCTCGCCGATTGGCGGGCCTGGACGGTGGTGCGGGCTGGAATAGCCCAGGCGGCACCACCCGCTAAACCTCCCCTAGACTCTCCGTCGGATCCGGGCTACCTCCGTGAATGAGGAGATGTCGCCGGAACCGAGGAGTAAAAGCAGTCCGGATATCACGCCCGTTGTCCCCAGTATCGAGCCCACGGCGGCGTCGACTTCCCAGCCCAGCCAGTGCCAGACCTTGGTTTCGGGCAGCTGGATCAATCCGTAAGGAGGGATGATCGTTCCCTGCAATGGCCGCTTGGTGACGATAGCGATCACGCCCAGCACCGAGAAAAGCACGCCGAGGAGCAGGACCGCAACCGCGATTTTCGTCAGTGCCCGCACGTCACCTCTCCTGCCGGGTGGCCGCACCCCGGATAGCATGGGCCTCGTTCAGCCCAGCGCGCCCATGCCGAAGAACACCTGGTTCTTCATCATGCGGTAGAGCCACATGTCCTCGGGGATCTCCTCGCCATCGAGGTGATGGCTGTGGCGCGGGGTGATGGCGTTGATCTCGGCGAGGGCGTCGCCGCGCCCGCTGTAGTCGGTGGCGCCCTGGCCCTTGATGTACTGCACCAGCTCCTGCGGATGCTCGAGGATGACGCAGCCCTTGGTGCGCTTCTTGACGAAGTCCTGGAAACCGCGCAGGTAGGCGCTGTCGTTGATGGTCTTGAACACGTCGCCGCCGTTGTCCGACAGGCGCTCGCGCGCGAACGACAGCGGCGGGCAGGGCTCGATCGAGCCCTGCGGTCCGATGTGGAAGCCGAGGCCCATCGCCGCCGGGCAGAAGGCCTCGCCGCTCGCGGTCCAGTAGGTGTCGATGAGCAGGATGGGGTGGCGGCGGCGCAGGGCGAGCAGGCGGCGGCGCAGCTCGACGATCTGCTCCTTTTGCATGCAGTATTCGGGGTGCGGGGTCTCGCCCACCGGGCGGTAGATGTAGTACCACAGGTACATCGCGCCGCGGCTGATGAAGTGCTCGATGTAGAGGTCGTTCATGACCTCGTCCATGTTCTTACCCGTGGCGGTGGTGGCGACGCCGTAGAGCACCTTGGCCGCCTGCAGCCGCTTGAGCCCCTCGTCGGCGCTCGCGAACACCCCCTCGCCGCGGCGCATGTCGTTGTTCTCCTTCATGCCGTCGATCGAGATCAGCGGAGTGACGTTGCCGACCTCGACCAGGCGCTGGACGTTCTGCTCGGTGAAGAGCATGCCGTTGGTGATGACCTGGAAGTAGCAGTCGGAGTGGCGGCGGAAGATGTCCCAAATGCCCTTGTACATGAAGGGCTCGCCGCCGAGCAGGGTGTAGTAATGCGCCTTCTGCTTCTTGCCGCTGTTGATCAGCGCATCGAGGTCGCTCTCCGGCAGGTAGTGCGCGGTGCCCTCCTTCTCGACCCAGCAGCCCTGGCAGCGCAGGTTGCAGGTGTTGGTCAGGGCGACGAACATGAAGGGCGGGAAGAGCTCGCCCTTCTTCATGCGCTTCTTGTAGGCGCTGATCGCGCGCGCGCCTTTATAGGCGTAGAGGTAGGCCGCCTTCAGCGCCAGGCGCGGGCTGAGCTCGGTGAGGCCACGGTAAGCGAGTTTCATCAGCATCGGGTGTCTCGTTCAGGTGGGCCCAGCAGGGGCATCATCGCCGTGCGCGGCGGCGCGCAAGGATCGCAATCGCACCACTCCGGCGCCCAGCGCCGCGGCCGCGCGTTCGACTTCATCCAGGGTGGTGCCCCGCCCCAGGCTCAGGCGCACCGCGCCCTCGGCGGCGCGCCAGCCCAGGCCGATGGCGCGCAGCACGTGCGAGGGCTTGGGGGTGACCGAGGAGCAGGCGGCGCCGAGCGAGGCCGCCACCTCCGGGGTCTCGATCAGCAGGCGCTGGGCGCTGATGCCGGCGAACACCACGTTGAGGGTGCCGGGCAGGCAGCGCTCGGGATGGCCGAGGCGGGTCACCGCATCCACCCCCTTTAGGCGCTGCCACAGGCGCTCCTTGAGCGCGCGCAGACGCGCGCCCTCCTCGGTCATGCCGGCGCTGGCGATGCGGCAGGCGGCGCCGAAGCCGACGATGCCGGGCACGTTGAGGGTGCCCGGACGCATGCCGCGCTCGTGGCCCCCGCCATGCTGGAGCGGCTGCAGGCGCACGCGCGGCTCGCGCCGGCGCACGTAGAGCGCGCCCACCCCCTTGGGGCCGTAGAGCTTGTGCGCCGAGAGCGAGAGCAGGTCGATGCCCATTTCGTTGACGTCGATGGGCTCCTTGCCGAGGGACTGCGCGCCATCGACGTGGAAGAACACCCCGGCGGCCTTGGCCAGCCGCCCGATCGCGGCGACGTCCTGGATGGTGCCGATCTCGTTGTTGGCGTGCATGCAGGAGAGCAGGGTGGTGCCGGGGGTGAGAGCGCGCGCGAGCTCATCGAGGTCGACCACGCCGTGACTATCGACCCCCAGGGTGGTCACGGTGAAGCCCTCGGCGGCGAGCTGGGCGCAGGCCTCCAGCCCGGCGCGGTGCTCGCTCGCCAGGGTAACGATATGGCTCCCCTTGGGCGAGGCCTGGCGCGCGCAGCCCAGGAGCGCGAGGTTGACCGCCTCGGTCGCGCCACTGCAGAAGACGATGTCCTTGGCTTCGGCGCCGATCAGCGCGGCGATCTCGGCGCGCGCGACCTCGCTGGCGCCGGCGGCGTCGCAGCCCAGGCCGTGGGTCATGCTGGCGGCGTTGCCGAACTGCTCGCTGAAGTAGGGCAACATGGCCGCGAGCACGCGCGGATCGACCGGGGTGGTGGCATTGTGGTCGAGGTAGATGCGCGCGTTCATCCCGGCTCCCGCTCCCGCGCCTGCAGGCGCGCGAGCGCCGCGGCGCTGAAGATCAGCGGGTAGAGGCGCTCGAAGTACCACAGCTTGGCGAAGTAGAAGCCGATCGGCGCCGGGGTGAAGCAGGTTCCGTCCTTTGTCAGCGCCCGCAGCGCGGCAGCGCCGCGGGTGATGCTCTCACCGGCCACCCCGGCGCACAGCAGGGCGTCGAGCGCGAGCGCGCTCTCTTCGATCGAGGGCGGCGAGTTCTCGCCGGCGCCCCAGCCGCCGCTGGAATCCTGTGCCGCCAGCAGCCATGAAATCGCGCGCGCGCGCTCTGGTGCCAGCTCGTCGGCCTGCACCAGCGCGATCAGCACACGCGCGGTCGCGTAAGTCGGGTTGAGCTCGCCGGCAATGTGCTCGTTGCCGAACCACAGCGGGACCCAGGCGCCGTCGGTGCGCTGGACGGCGCGCAGGTAGGTGAGCATGGCGGCGCAGGCGCGCTCGACGCGTGCGCGCTCCGCCGCCGGCAGCTGCGTGCGCCAGCGCACCAGAGCCTGGAGCGCGTGCCCGGTGAGGTCAGGCGCGCTGCGGTCGAACTCGAGCGCACCCCAGCCGCGGCAGAAGGTCGGTATGCCGCCATCGCGGTTCTGCAGCCCGATCAGCCAGGCGATGGCGGAACGCGCCGCAGTCTGCGCCGCTGCCCCGCCGGGGTCGAGATGGTGGAGCGCGATCAGCGCGCCGGCAGTGTCGTCGGCGTCCGGCACCCCGCCCGGCAGATTTGTCCAGGCGAAGCCGCCGGGAGGCGAACCGGTGTAGGGATGCTCGCGCACATGCTGCTGCGCGAGCAGCCAGTCGCGCAGCGCCGCACGCTCCCGCGCACTGATGCCGTCGAGGCCGCCGATGGCGAGGGCGTTGAGCGCACCGGTGGTGACCCAGGTGCAGAGGTTGATGTCGATCGGCCAGCTGCCGTCAGGACGCACCGCGCCCTGGAGGAACGCCAGCGCGCGCCCCACCACCGGATGGGCGGTCTCGCCGGCGGCGACCAGGCCGAGCACGACGAAGCCGCTGAGCGGGATGGCCTCGAGGAAGCCGCCGCTGGAGGGCTGGATGGCGTCGAGCAGGCGCAGGGTGCGCGCACGCGCGAGCGCGCGCAGCATGCGCGTGAGCGGGTTGCGCGGCGGACGGCGGCCGTGGCGTGCGAGGCCGACCGCGATCAGCGCCGGCAGGGCGTAGCTCACCACTTGGAGATCGAGGAAGCGGAAGGCGGCGCGCGGGCAGGCGGCGAGCTCGAAGGGCAGCGCACGCACCAGCCGCCAGGGATCGGAGCCCAGGCGCCCGCACAGCGCGCAAAGCATGAGGATGGGCACCGCGAAGGTGCGGTCCTTGCCGTAGCGCGCCTCCACCGCCTGGGCCAGGTGCGCGCCCTCCACGGAGCCGGCGCGTGCGCAGAGCCAAGTCTCTGCGCGCGCGCAAGCCGCCGCCGCCGCGCGTACACCCTCCTCCCCAGCGCACGCCGCCAGGCCCTCGGCGCCGAGGGCCGCCCACACCACCGCGGTGGTGCTGAGGTTGCCGCGGCTGGCCACGGTGTCGCCCCAGCTGCCGTCGCCGGCCTGGGTCGCGCAGAGCCAGCGCACCGCGCCAGCGACCAGGCCGGCGCGCGCGCGCCCGGGAACACCCGCGAGATGGAGCGCGAGCGCGGCGAGCGCGGTCGACAGCGCGCTCGCGCTCAGCTCGCCGTCCCAATGGGCGGCGGCAGGTGCGCGCTCCGCCAGCAGGCGGGCGCGCACGCGCGCGCAGAGCTCGGCGGTGCCGCTGGGCGAGGCGATCATTCTCGTCTCAGGCTCAAGTGGCCGAGCGCAAGCAGGCCATAGTAGGTGTATTCGACGTCGAGCTCCTCTTCCGCCCAGTGGCCGTGGAAGGCGCCGCGGTTGGTCCACAGGCTGTCGACGAAATCGAGGCAGGCCTCAACCTGCTCCTGGCTCAGCGCACGCTCGAGGCAGGCGAGGGCGTGCAGCGCGGTAGCGGTCGAGAGCAGATCGCCGAATGGCGCCTGGGGATGGGCGAGGAAGCCGCCGGCGGGCAGCTGCTGGCGCGCCTGCAACCAGGTCGCCACCTCGGGCGCGGCGGTGCGCCCGTAGGCGTGGCTCACCATCACCGCCGCCACCGTCGCCGGGGTCGAGCCGATGAGAGCCCCGGGCTGGTTGGCGAAGCTGCCGTCTTTGGCGCGCAGGTTCGCGAGCGCAGCCAGCACCAGGCCCTCGTCGGGCAGCGCCAGACCGAGGTCCTGCAGCGCGCCCAGCGCGAGGAAGGCGGCGTAGGCGCCGCTGCGCGCCGGCTTCGCGGATGCGGCGAGGGTAGTGCCGGCAGTTCCGGCGGCGCCGGCAGCACCGGCGGCGAGCCCGGGCAGGGTCGCGCCCAGGGCCTGGCGGCGCGCCGGCGAGGCGAGGCCGAGCGACGCCCAGGCACGCGCCAGGCAGCAGCGGTGCACGAGGTCGAGCCCGTCGCCGTCGCCGAAGCCCTCGATGTAGGCGGTCGCCGTCGCCGGTGGCACACGCTGCAGCGCCTGCAGCGCTTCGAGGCCGAACACCGTGTAGTAGAGGTCGCTCTGCCCGGCGCGGTCGCGCACCCCGCCGTCCGGGTTCCACTGCCCGTGCACGAAGCCGGCGACCAGCTCGGTGGCGTCGCCAAGCAGACGCGGCGCCAGGCGCGCGACCTGGAGCATCTCGAGGCGCAGGCTCATGGCAGGCGCAAAGCAGGTCAGGGCGCGGCGGCGGGCGCCGCTGCCGACGCTGGCGCTGCAGCGGAAGTGACCGGCGCGCCGCTCGCGACGGCACCTGGCGCCACCTTGCCAGTCTCGTCATGGCACCAGCTGGTCACCTGCTCGACGAAGATCTTGCCCATCAGGCGCCGCAGCAGGCCCTTGAGGCTGTCATTGTCGAGCAGCCGCAAGGCGCCCACCGCGCGCTCCTTGAAGGAGGCGAGCAGCGCGCGCACGTGGGTCTCGACCCCGTGCGCGGCGAGGATGACGCGCACGCGCTCCGCCGACGGGGTGGGATCTGCGCCGCGCCACCAGGCCGCGATCTCCTCGCGCTCGGGGCCCTTGACCCGCTCGAGCGCCACCGCCATCAGTAGCGAGGGGCGCCGGCGCTCGAGGTCGTCATGGTCATGTCCGCCGCCAGCGTCCTCGAGGTCGTCGTTGATCTGATAGGCGATGCCGAGCGCCTCGCTGTAGGCGGCGATGGCCTCGATCTCCTCCTCGTTGGCGCCGCCGAGCACGGCGCCCATGGTCAGGGCGACGTCGAAGGCGGGCGCGGTCTTGCCGCGGAAGATGCTCAGCACCTCCATGGTCGAGAGCGCCTCGGGGCGTCCCAGCCATTCCAGCTCGCTGCCCTGGCCGAGGCTGAGCTGACGGTGGCCGGCGGCGGCGACCATGACCAGGCGTCCGACCAGCCCAGGCGGGGCGTGCGCGGCGATCAGGCGGTAACCCTCGCCGAGCAGGTAGTCGCCGACGTTGAGGGCGAGCGGCACGCCGACCTCGGCGTGCAGGGTCGGCTCGCCGTAGCGGGTCTGGTCCTGGTCCTCGATGTCGTCGTGGATGAGCGAGGCCTTGTGGAAGCATTCCACGGCCAGGGCGAGGCCGCGCAGGCTGTCGTGCGCGACCTGCTCGCTGCAGGCGCGGAAGGCGCACACCGTGAGGAAGGGGCGCCAGCGCTTGCCCGCCTTGGCCAGCCAGGCGTGCGCGAGCTCCTGGGTGCGCCCGTCTGGCGCGCCCAGGGTCTCGCTGAGCGCGGCGGCGCTGAACCATACGTCGACCTCGCGGCGCAGGGCGTCGAGGTCGAGGCGGCGGGTGCGGTCGGACGCGTTGAGGTGGATGGTCTCCCACACCCAGTCGAGATCGACGGTGGTGTTGGCGCAGTCGTCCTGCAGCAGCGGGATGGCGACCCCGGGGATGGCGGCGGCCTCCATGAAGGGGAAGGCCTTCTCCAGCACCGACAGGCAGCTCACCCCGACGATGGCGTCGATCTTGCCGGTCTCGATGATCGCCATGACGATGGCCGAACCCTCGGCCACCAGCACCGCGTAGCCCAGGCGTTCGGCCTCGGCCTGGAGGTCCTGGATGGTGCACAGCCCACACTGCTTGCACAGCAGTCCGAACTCGTCGAACGGCGCCGGGCACTTCTCCTCGACGCGCAGGCACTTGGGCATCAGCAGCAGACGGCGCTCGTAGGGCACGCTGGCGAGATGGTCCTTCCACAGCTCATTGTTGATCAGCACCCCGACGTAGTCGAGGTGGCGGCGGTCGAGGCCGTGCTCGAGCACCAGCAGCTCGGCGTGCGAGCGCAGTTCGGGCACCGGCAGCGGCGGGGTGGGCCTGGCCTTGGCGCAGTAGGCCACGACCAGGTCGCGCACGCGCAAGCGCTCATTGAGCGTCTGCGGGATGTTGTCCTGCGGCGGGCGCAGGCCCTGGATGGGGACCGGCTTGGGCAGCGTGAGGGTGGTCATGGGGTGGTATCCGGGGCGGTCGGGACGGCGAGCCGGCTGAACGCTTCCGCCTTCTTGGCGGCGATCGCCGCCAGGTCGGGCAGAGCGCTGAGCACCTCGGCGGGGATATCGAGCGCGCCTTTGAGCTTCTCCAGGCAGCGCATGCGCTCCTTGAGCGCGCGCTCGCTGTCGCGTTCCTTGGAGAAGCGCGACTTGGCGCGCTCGGAGCGGTCGCGTAGGGCCTGGTAGATGTCGCCCCCGAGCAGGGAGGAGATGTCGACCTTCATGTGCTCGCGGCGCACATCGTCCATATTGACGACATCGCCGTTGATCGGCCCCGACTTGTACTTGGGGAAGACGATGGCGACCTCGGGGCAGACCCGCGAGCAGGCCGGGCAGTTGGTCTTGCAGTTGGTCGGCTCCTGCACCTCGAGCTTGCCGCCGCTCGATACCCCGTAGACGTCGAACAGGCAGAAGGTCAGGCACTGCATGCAGTTGGTGCAGCGGTCGTAGTCGATGACCGGGAACCACGGCTTCCACGTCCCGGGCGCGCTGCTGCCGAGATCACGCTCGAGCGCGGTAACCGCCTGCAGCACGCCCTCCGGGGTGCTGCCGGCGAGGTCGTGGAAGCGCACCGCCACGCCCTCGGGGGCCTGGCGCGGCGGCGGCGCGGCGCCGGCGAAGCGCGCGAGCACCAGCAGCTGCGGCCGGCTGCAGGCGATCTCGCCGCCCTCCCGTCCGCACACGCTGACCTGGTGGCCACGCGCGAGCAGGGCGGTGAGCAGGGCGGCGCGCTCCGCCGCCGGCAGTTCGCTCGCGCCGGGGCCCTCATAGATGGCGAGGTGCAGGCTGGACGCGGGGGGAGCGGCGGTGCTCATGCACCCTCCTGGCGGGCGGGAACGGCAGCAGCGGCGACAGGAGCAGCGACAGGAGCAGCGACAGGAGCAGCGGCGGGAGCACCTGCAGGAGCATCGAGCGCAGCGAGGATCGCCTCCGGCCCCTGCTCGCGCATGTTGAGTACCGGCACCTCCGCCGGCAGCACGCTGCCGGCGGCATGCAGCAACCACGCCACCGCGCGGCGGTGGCAGGCGACGATGCGCAGACCGGGCGCACTGATGAGGCGCGCGAGCGCGGGATCCTTGCGCGCCGACATCTCGCACAGGTCGCCGACCGCCTCGAAGGCGCCGCCGCGCGCGCTGAGCGCGGCGAGCACCGCCTGCTTGGTCGCTGGCGGCACCACTTGGGCGTGGGCGCAATGGCAGTAGAGGGTGCAGCTCATCC
>JAYVMM010000731.1:0-12456 GCA_043758975.1 Planctomycetota bacterium
CGTGCTCGGGCTGATCTTCATCACCCCGCTACCGGGCTGGCTCCTGCTGCTGTGGTCGCTGGTCAGCGGCCTGGGCATGGCGGTGATCGCGCTGCGCGCGGGAAAGCGCGCCTCGCGCGCGGCGATCGCCGCTACACCTCCAACGCGGGACGCCGCCCGCGCCCAGCCGGCGACCGACACCGTCGCCACCGCGATTCGGCTGCCGTGAGGGCGAGCCGGCGCAGCCTGCTGCTCGCGGGCGCCGGCGCCTGCCTGGCCACGCTCTCCGGCTGCGGCGTGCCGGCAGCGCTGTGGCCGGGCGCCGCGGCGCCCGCCACCCTCGACCCGCCGCAGGATGCCGGGGCGCAGGCCCTGCACCGCCTGCTCAACCGCTGCAGCTTCGGCGTCCGGCCCGGCGACCGCGAACACGCACGCGCGCTCGATCGCGCGGCGGGGCCGCCCGGCGCAGGGTGGCTGGCGGCACAGCTGCGCCCGGGGGAGATCGACGATGATGCCTGCGAGCGCGCGCTACGCCGCTGCGACAGCCTCGAGCAGCCCTACGGCGAGCTCTACGAGTACAAGGAACGCGTGCTGCTGCGCGAGCTCACCACTGCCAGCGTGCTGCGCGCGGCGCTGTCGCAGCGCCAGCTCTATGAGGTGATGGTCGAATTCTGGAGCGACCACTTCAACATCGACATCTCCAAGGGCGAATGCGCATGGCTCAAGGTCGGCGACGACCGCGAGGTCATCCGCCGGCATGCGCTCGGGCGCTTCCGCGACCTCTTGCGCGCCTCCGCGACCAGCCCGGCGATGCTGTGGTACCTCGACGGACGGGTCAACCGCCGCGCCACCCCTGAGGAGCGCGCAAACGAGAACTACGCGCGCGAACTGCTCGAACTGCACACCCTCGGCGTGCACGGCGGCTACAGCCAGCGCGATGTGATGGAGGCGTCCCGCTGCCTGACCGGGTGGACGGTGCGCCCGCGCCGCTCCTTCGGCAAGGCGCGGGTGGAATTCGCCGCCGCGCTGCACGACGACGGCGAGAAGAGCGTGCTCGGGCGTCACTTCCCCGCCGGCGGCGGGGCGCAGGACCTCGAGCGGCTGGTGACGCTGGTCGCCGACCATCCCGCCACCGCCAGCCACCTCGCCTGGAAGCTGTGCCGCCGTTTCATCGCCGACGACCCGCCGGCGGGCGCGGTGGCGGTGGTGGCGGCGGCCTTCAATGCCAACGGCGGCGACATCGCCGCCACCTTGGGCGCGCTGTTCGCCAGCACAGAGTTCCGCGCCTGCGTCGCGCCGGAGGCGCCCGCGCCGGCGAAATTCAAGCGCCCCTTCCACTTCCTGGTGTCCTGCCTGCGTGCCTGCGACGCCAGCAGCGACGGGGCTGAGGGCCTCACCGCCTACCTCGGGCGCATGGGCCAGGCGCCCTTCCAGTACCCCACCCCGGACGGCTACCCGGAGGGGCTGGGCAATTGGAGCGGCACCCTGATGTGGCGCTGGCAGCTGGCCAGCGCGCTCTCCGCCAATCGCATCGCTGGCACGCGCATCGACCGCCAGCAGCTGCGTGTGCGCGCCGGCTCGCAACCGGCGCTCGCCGCCCATCTCCTCGGCCGGCAGCCCACCGCGCGCGAGACGGCGGCGCTCGCCGGCGACGGCGATGAACTCGCCCTGCTGCTGTCCTCGCCGGCCTTCCAGCGCTGCTGAGGAGACGCCCATGCCCGAATCCCAGCTCCTGAGCGCGCGTGCACCCGCCAGCGCACCCGCCGCCAACGACGCGGCGGAGCGCACCCTGGTGGTGGTGTTCCTGCGCGGCGGCGCGGACGCCCTCACCCTGGTGCCACCGGTGGGCGACGACGCCTACTACCAGGCACGCCCGTCCCTGGCGGTGCCGCGCGCGCAGGCGCTCGCCCTCGATGGCTTCTTCTCTCTGAATCCCGCCCTGCGCGAGCTCCACCCGCTCTACCAGGCGGGCACCCTCGCCGTGGTGCATGCCGTCGGCTCCGAAGTCGACACCCATTCGCATTTCGAGGCCCAGGATCTCGTCGAGCACGGCGGCGAGGACGTCGCCGGCGGCTGGCTCGGGCGCTTCCTGCGCAGCCGGCTGGCCGAGGATCCGCGCGCCGCCGGCGCCCTCGCCGCGGTCGGGCTCAGCGCCGAGGTGCCGGAGAGCCTGCGCGCCAGCCCGAGCGCCACCGCGCTGCGCGCGCTCGACGACCTCGACCGCGGGCGCGAGGCGCAGGCGCTCGCGCACCAGCTGCGCGCGCTCTATGCCGACGATGCCGAACTCGGCGCCGCCGCCGAGGCGGCCTTCAAAGCCGGCGCGCGCATCCACGAGATGCAGGGGGCCGCCTACCGCCCGGCGGCGGGCGCGCACTACGCGGAGCGCAAGGACGGCGAGATCGCACTCGCCTTCTCCGCCGACCTGGCGCGCGTCGCCCAGCTGATCAAGGGCGGCGTCGGGCTGGTTGCGGCATGCGTCGACCTGCACGGCTGGGACAGCCATTTCGTCCAGGGCCAGATCCTCGAGCCGCGCATGCGCGCGCTTGCGCTTGGCTTGTCCGCCTTCGCCGCCGACCTCGGCGAGCGCCTGGCGACCACCACGGTGGTGGTGATGAGCGAGTTTGGGCGGCGGGTGCACGAGAACGCCAGCCTCGGCACTGACCACGGACGCGGCGGGGCGATGCTGGTGCTCGGCGGCGGCACCGCCGGGGGCATGCACTGCCGGTGGCCGGGCCTGAACGATGATTTCCTTGATGGCCCGGGCGATGTGCCGGTGGTGCACAACTACCGCGATGTCCTGGCGCCGGTGCTGGCGCGGCATGGCGCCAGCGATCTCGGTGCGGTATTCCCGCGCCACCAGCTGCAGCCCCTGGCGCTGTGACCCGGGCGCGCGCCCGAGCGCAGCGCCGGCGCGGCTTCAGCCGCTGAGCCGGCGCTTGAGCGCGCGCCGGAAGTTCTGGAAGCGCAGGAAGGACCACGGCGAGGTCACCTCCGCCCAGCGCATGCGCAGGCGGTTGGCGATTGCGCGCGGCAGCAGCGCAGGGCGGTCGGCGGCGGCGATGGCGGCCGCGACCTGCTCGGCGAAGCGCTCCCAGTGGAAATGCGTGGCCAAGCGCCCGCTATTGCTCGCCTGGCGGGCGCGCAGCTCGCTCTCTTCGGTCGTCTGCAGGCGATTGAGCACCGCGAGCGCCCCCGCGAGGTCGTCGAGCGGCACATTGACCACTCCCGCCTCGTCGTCGTAGCCGCTCTGCGGCGTGCACACCGGGACCAGGCCCCAGGCCATCGCCTCGAGCACGGTGGTGGGGTTGGCGTCCGCCCGTCCGACGGTGATCAGGAAGTCGAAGTCCGCGAGCACGGCGCGGCCCGCCGGGGTGGCGAAATCATGGAACCCGACCTCGGAAAGTCCCGGCCAGGAACGCTTGCCCCGCCCGGCCCAGGCCACCGTCCCCGGCGGCAGGCTGCGCGCGAGCGCCGCCAGGTAGCCCATGTTCTTGTACCAGCCGTCGTGCCCGATGTAGAGGAAGCGGCGGCGACCGGCGGGGTTGAAGGTGCGCGCGAGCGAAGGGAAGTCGGCGCGTTCGACCGCCAAGTCGAGGTGGACCATGCGCGGCAGCCAATGCGCGCAGGGCGAGCCGGCGGTGGTGGAGAACCAGTAGTGGCCGGTGATGGCGAGGAAGCGGTCGCACTGCGGCAGCACGCGGTCGAGGAAGGCGACCTGCGCGAGGTCGCCATGGGTATAGGGGGCGATGGCCAGGCGCCGACCCCAGTCCGGATGGGCGAGGCTGCGCTTGAACGGCGACCACGCTGCCGCATCGGGGTAGCCGAGTAGGACATCGCCGGGCGCGGGCACGATCGCGTGGGGATGGTTGAAGGGGTACAGGCGCACCGGGAAGCGCCGGGCGAGGTGCTCGCCCAGCTTGCGCCCGATGGCATCGGGGGTGGAGATGCGCGCGCCATGCGCGTAGATCACATGGACGGTGGGGGGCACGCTGGAACCATACCTGGGGGAATAGCGTGCCGCCCTCTGGCCTCAAGGGCCGGCAGCCGCGCCCGCGCCGCTTGAGCTGGCAGCGGGCCGACAATGGTCAGGCGGCGCCCAGGGTCCGCGCCGCCCGCTGCTGGCTGGCTGGCTGGGCTTCCTCACCGGACGGGAAGCTCGGTGGTGCCCGCGGTCGATGCCGCGGTCGCACCCTGGGACGGCACCGCCAGCTCCGCCAGCGCGCCGTCCGCGAGCTGCCACAGGCGGTCGGCGAGCAGGGCCGCCTCGCGCCGGCTGTGGGTGACGTGGAGCACGGTGACCCCGGTAGCGCGCTGGACGGTGCGCAGCAGGGCGCACATCTCGCCATGGGCGCTCTCGTCGAGGGCGCTCAGCGGCTCGTCGAGGATCATCGCCGCGGGCCTGTAGGCCAGCGCCCGCCCGAGGGCGACGCGCTGGCGTTCCCCGCCGCTCAGCCCCTGCGGGCGGCGAGCAAGCAGGGCGGTGACGCCGAGCTGCTCAGCGACCTCCGCCACGCGCGCCGCCCGCGCTGCCGCCGGCCAGCGCCGCACGGTGAGCGCGAAGGCGAGGTGTTCGGCGACGGTCATGGTCGGGAAGAGCGCGCCGTCCTGGGGCACATAGCCGATGCCGCGCACGCCGGGCGGCGTGCCGGTGACCTCGCGGCTGCCTATGCGGATGGTGCCGGCTTCTGCCGCACGCAGTCCGCACAGGCATTCCACCAGGGTGGTCTTGCCGCTGCCGGTGGCGCCCATGAGCACCCCGTAGCAGCCGCCCGGCACGCTCAGATCGAGGCGAGCGAGGCGGAAGCCGCCGTGACCCACGGTCAGTCCGCGCGCGACGATCATGGCACGCCCTCCTCGCGTTGGCCGAAGCGCCGCATCAGCACCAGCACCAGCAGCGCCAGCACCACCATCAGCAGCGCGACCACCACCGCCGCCTCCAGGTTGCCGACGCTCAGTTCGAGGAACACCGTGGTCGGCAGCACCTCGGTCTTGAGCCGGGTCGCGCCGGCGAAGACCAGGACGGGGCCGAATTCGCCCAGGCTGCGCGCGAAGGCCAGGGTGGCGGCGGTGACCACCCCCCGGCGGGCGGCGGGCAGCGCCACCAGCCAGAAGGCCTGGGCGCGATTGCAGCCCAGGGTCAGCGCCACCTGCTCGGGACGCGCGCTGAGGTGCTCGAAGGCGACGCGCATGGTGCGCACCGCGAAGGCGCTGGCGACGACGAACTGCGCCAGCACCACGCCGGCGACGCTGTAGGTCACCGGCAGCAGCTGGTCGAGGCTGCGCCCGGTGAACGGCACCTTGCACTGGAAGAGGATGAGCAGGCTCAGGCCGATCACCAGGGGCGGCAGCACCAAGGGGATGTCGAGGATGGCGTCGAGGATGCCTTTGCCGGGGAAGCGCCCGCGCGCCAGGAGGTAGCCCGTCGGCACCGCCACCCACAGCGCAAGCACGGTGGTCACCGTGCACGAGAGCAGGCTGAGGGCGGTGGCGTAGCGGATCTCAGGGCTGGCGAACACCCGCGCGACCACCGCCGGGCGGGCGTAGCCGCAATCGGCGAGGATCATGCCGGTGATCAGCGCGGCATAGAGCCCGCTGATCAGGCCGAGCGACCACCAGAACGGCCAGTCGGGCGCGGGGCGGTGCGGGGCGGGTTCAGCGGCCATGGGCGGCGTCCTGCCCGCCGGGCGGCGGCGCCGGCGGCGAGGGCGTGCTGGCCGGGACCGCGCTGGCGCGGGCATAGCCATGGCGGGCGAAGATCAGGCCGCCGTGCTCGGGCGTGGCGCAGAAGCGGGCGAAGCTGAGCGCCGCTGTCGGCTGGCTGCCAACGGTCAGCACCACCGCCATCGCCTGCTCGGAGATGCCTGAGAACTCCGGCATCTCCACCGCCGACAGCGCGCCCGCGTATTCCACCACCGTGACATCCCACACGATGGCGGCATCGATGGCGCCCAGCCGGATGTCATTGGCGATGTCCTTCACCGTCGGCTTGAGCACGCGCGCCGCGTCCAAAAGCGGCTGCCACCGTCCCAGCGGCGTGAGCACGCTGCGCGCGAGCTTGCTGATCGCGGCGGCGTCCGGATTGGCGAGCCCCAGGCGCAGGCCTGGACGCACCAGGTCGGCGAGGCCGCTGATGCGCAGGGGATTGCCCGCGGGCACGCCGATGACCGGATGCTGGCGCGCCAGGGGCAATGTCGCCGCCACCAGGCCCTGCTGCCGGGCCAGGCCGACGGTGCTTTCGTCGGCGGTGAGGAAACAGTCGCCCACCCGCACCACCGCGATGGTGCAAAGCAGGGTGCCGGTGCCGCCGTACTGCAGCTGGACCTCGATCCCGCTCTCACGGCGGTACTCTTCCGCCAGCTCGCTCACCGGCTTTTGCAGTCCAGCCGCGCAGTAGACCAGCAGCCTACCGGTGGGGGCGCCGCCAGCGCGCGACTGCAGCAGGAGCAGCACGGCGATGCAGCCGCCGACCAGCGCGACGCTCGCCAGCAGCAGGGCCAGGCCGTGGCCGCGCCGGCGCATCACCGTGCGCCCGGGCACGGACAGCGCCGATGGTCGCGGTCGAAAGGGCGCGTGTGGCTGCACCGCCAAGGCATACCCCGGGCGGGGTGCGCAGGCAATCCGCGCCCACCCATCCTCCTCCAGGTCCTGGAGCCAGCCCTGCTCGCGCGCCGGGCTGCGCCTGACCCGGCGGGCGCCACCATGGTCACGCCGGCAGCAGGCCGCGATGCGGTGGCGGCCACAAACCGCTCAGTAAGCGCTGATCGCGGGATCGATGTCCTCGCCCCACTTGAGGATGCCCCCGGTGAGATTACGCACCTTGGTGAAGCCGTGCCGGCTGAGGGTCTCGAGCGCCTTCATGCTGCGTTTGCCCGACTTGCACTGGGCCACCACCAGGCGGTCCTTCCAGGCTGCCAGTTCGCCGAGGCGCCCCGGCAGCTGGCCGAGTGGAATGTTGAGGTTGCCCTCGATCTGGCAAATGCGCAGCTCGAAGGGCTCGCGCACATCGAGCAGGAGGTGCTCGCTGCCGGCCTCGCGCAGCGTGGCGTAGTCCCCCACGCTGATCTCAAGCTCCGCCGCCGGGGCGCTCTCGCCGCGCTTGAGGCCGCAGAACTCCTGGTAGTCGATCAGCTGGGTCACCGTCGGCGTGCTGCCGCACACCGGGCAGTCCGCGCACCAGCGTAGCTTGAGCTGGCGGAACTCCATGTTCAGGGCGTCGTAGCGCAGGAAACGTCCGACCAGGGTCTTGCCCATGCCGGTGAGCACCTTGATCGCCTCGGTGGCCTGGATCATCGCCACCAGCCCGGGCAGCACGCCGAGCACGCCGCCCTCGGCGCAGGAGGGCACCTCGCCGGGCGGTGGCGGCTCGGGGTAGAGGCAGCGGTAACACGGCCCCTTGCGCGCGCCGCTGGCGTCGCGGCGGGAGTCGAAGACCGTGGCCTGGCCCTCGAAGCGGTAGATCGAGCCGTAGATGTTGACCTTGCCGAGCATGACGCAGGCGTCGTTGACCAGGTAGCGGGTGGGGAAGTTGTCGGTGCCATCGATGACGATGTCGTACTTGGCGATGATCTCGAGTGCGTTGGCCGAGCTGATGCCCTCCTCGTAGAGCTCGACCACGGTCTTCGGATTGAGGTCGTTGATCGCCCGCCGCGCGCTCTTCGCCTTGCTGGTGCCGATGTCCTGGGTGCGGTGGATGACCTGGCGCTGGAGGTTGGAGAGGTCGACCACGTCGAAATCCATGATGCCAAGCCGACCGACCCCAGCGGCGGCGAGGTAGAGCGCGAGCGGCGAGCCGAGGCCGCCGGCGCCGATCAGCAGCACCGCGGACTTGAGCAACTTCTCCTGGCCCTGCTCGCCGAATTCGGGCAAGGAGAGGTGGCGGGCGTAACGCTGGGCGTCATCGCTGGACAGGGACATGGCGCGCTCCTGGGCCGCCACCGGGGTGGCGGCGGCGGGAGGCGCATCTTGCCGGTCCGGTGCTGGTGAAAAGGCCCAATCCGCGGCTGCTGATACCGCCCGCGCGGCGCGGATGCGGATGCGGACACCGGCGGCATTCAGCCGAGGTAGCGCCAGCTGCGGTAGGCCGCGGCCTGACCCGCCGCGGCGCCATCCTCGTCGAGCACGTTCCAGATCGTCACCTCCTCGATGAGGAAGCGCCGCCCGCTCGCCGACACCCGTTCGCCGTAGCAGCCGGTGACGTAGCCCTGGGCGGCGGCGGTGGCCAGCCAGCGACTGCGCTCCTCGACGTGCCCTGCCGCCGCCGAGCGCCGCGAGGGCAACTGGGTGAAGGCCGCCCACTCGAGCTCCCACAGCATTTGCGCGCAGCGGTTGGCGTAGACGAAGAGCGGGTCGGGGCCGGGCGCATGCGCCACCACCACCCATGGCAGGCGGTAGACCAGCTCGGCAACCGCCGCGGGCGCGCCCGCCAGGCGCCCGAGCCCGAGATCGGCGCCGAAGTCGCTGCCGGTCCAGCGCGCATAGCTCGTGATCATGCGTGCGACCTGGCGCACCGCCGCGAGCTCCTGCCATGCGTCCATGGCGCGACCCTAGCTGGCCGCGGCGGGCGGCCAAGCGCGCGAACACCTGCCGCCGCGCACCCCCCGCCGGGGGACGTCTCGCATGTCCGGCATTCGGCTGTAATATGCCGCCAGCCAAGGCGCTTAGTGCCATGGCCAGGGTCAACGCAGCCCCCCGGCCGCTGGTACCCTTTCACCACCCATCCGCCGCTTTGCCTGCGCGCGCGCGGCGGCGGACGAGCCAGGAAACCGCGATGAGACTCAGCCCCGCCGCCCGTCCATTCCTCCTTCTCCTGCTGGTGGCGGGCGCTCCGCTGCTCGCCGCCGCCGCCGACGCTAGCGGCGCGAGCGATGGTGCTGCCGGCGGAGGACATGCCGGCGCCTTCTGGCCATGGCTGCTGTTCGGACGGCTGCACGTGGTGAGCGTGCACTTCCCCATCGCCCTGCTGACCGTCGTGCTGATGGTCGAGGGCCTGCGCTGGCTGCGCAAGACCACCACCCCCGATCCGACCCTGACCGTGATCACGGTGATCTCCGCGCTCAGCGCGGCGACGGTGACGGTGATGGGCTGGGCCCAGGCCGACGCCATGACCTTCAAGGGCCAGGAGGCCAACCTCGTCTTCGTGCATCGCTGGCTGGGCGTGACGACCACGGTGGTCTCGCTGGTGGTGGCGGCGCTCGCCCTCGCCCTGCAGCTGCTCAACCGACCGGGCCTGCGCAGCGCCTACCTGGCGACCCTGCTGCTCGCGGTGGTCGGGGTGTCGGCGACCGGCCACTGGGGCGGCATGCTGGTGCACAGCGATAAGCACTTCACCGAGGTGCTGCCCCCCTGGCTGGGCGGCACGTTTGGCAGCAGGCCGGCCAAGTTCGTCTATGCCGGTCCGACCAAGGACAAGCCGGGCGCACCCGTCGATTTCGCGCGCGACGTGCGACCGCTGTTCAAGGGCGTCTGCTACGAGTGCCACAACGAGGACAAGCAGAAGGGCGACCTGCGCATGGACACCCGCGAAGACCTGCTCAAGGGCGGCGCGAGCGGGCCAGGCGCGGTGCCGGGCGATGCCGAGAAGAGCGCGATCATCCAGCGCGTGCTCGGCCTCGGTGAGGCGGACGGCAAGCCCAAGCCGCAAATGCCCAAGAAGCACGACCCGCTCACCCCCGAGCAGGTGGAGCTGCTCGAGCGCTGGGTGGTCCAGGGTGCCAATTACGCCGCGCCGGCGAAATGATGCGCTGAGGCACGGACGCGGGCGCGGACGCGGGCGCGCGCGCTCCGCGCCCGCGCCCGCCCGTCATTCGACCGCGGTGCGATTGAGCCCGCGGTAGGCCGAGGGCGAGAGGTTCATCCAGCGCTTGAAGGCGGTCGAGAAGGCGAAGGCGTTGTCGTAACCGACGCTGGCGGCGATCGCCTCGACCTTGCGCGGGGTCGAGGCGAGCAGGGTCGCGGCGCGGCGCATGCGCAGGAAGGCGACATGCTCGAGCGGGCTGCGCCCGAGGTGCTTCTGGCACAGCCGGCGGAGATGCTCGCCGCTGAGGTGGGTATGCCCGGCGAGCTCGCTCAGGGTCCAGTGGTGGTCGAGGTCGGCGTCGACCGACTCCCACAGCCGCCACAGCCGCTCGTCGGTGTGGAAGGGCTTGAGCAGGCGCGCTACTTGAAGCTGGATGAGCTCGACCCAATGCACGAGATGGGCGTGCTCGGAGGGCCCCACCGACTCGCGGTAGATGCCGTTGATGGCGTCGTGCAGCGGGCGCGGATCGCAGCGCGCCAGCACCGGGGTGGGGGTGACGATCGCCGGCGGATGGTCGCCCGCCTCGTCGAAGGTCACCCAGCACACCCGCCAATCGGCGCCGGGGATGGCGTGGTAGGCGTGCGGGACGCCGCCCGGGGTGAGGTAGGCCTCGCCAGGTCCGCACGGCTGCCAGGCGCCGTCGACCAGCACCTCGCCGGCGCCCTCGACGCAGGCGAGCACCTGGCTGATCGCCGGCTTGACGCGCACGAACTCGAAGCCGTGCTTGGCCTCCGACAGCCCGGTCAGGCGGATGTGGTAGGTCGCCAGCGCCGGGCAGGCGTCCTTGCCGACCATCCACTCCCGCGTGTTGGCGCCGACATGGTGGGTCTCGCGAAGCTCGTCCGCGGCGGCGCTCATGCCGGCAGCATGCCCGGCTCAAGCGAAAAGCCACCGGCCCGGCCTGAGCGCGCGCGCGACTGGATCAGAACCTGCCGACCAGGCTGCCGCGCAGCTGGCGCAGCGCCGCCGCCGGGTCGGCGGCAGTCATCAGCGCCTCGCCGACCAAAACCGCGTCGACACCCGCCTGCTCCAAGCGCAGGCAGTCGGCGCGGCTGGAGATGCCGCTCTCGCTCACCACCACCCGCCCATCGCCGCGCAGGGCCGGGAGCAGGGTGAAGGTGGTCTCGAGGCTGACGCTGAAATCCTTCAGGTTGCGGTTGTTGACCCCGATGAGGTCGGCGCCCTGGCTGAGCGCACGCACCGCCTCGTCGGCGTCGTGCACCTCGACCAGCACGTCGAGGCCAAGCTCGCGCGCGAAGCCATGGAGGTCGCGCAGCGTACCGTCCTCGAGGCAGGCGACGATGAGCAGGATGGCGTCGGCGCCGGCCAGGCGCGCCTCGGCGATCTGGCGTTCGTCGATGATGAAGTCCTTGCGGATCACCGGCAGCGGCACCGCTGCGCGCACCTGGGCTAGGTGCTCGAGCGCGCCGTGGAAGAAGCGGCTGTCGGTCAGCACCGAGCAGCAGTGGGCGCCGCCGAGCAGGTACTGGTAGGCGATCAGCACCGGGTCGTAGTCCTGCACCAGCACCCCTTTGGAGGGGCTGCCCTTCTTGCATTCAGCGATGACATGCACGCTCTCGCCGGCTTTGCGCACCAGCGCGGCGCGGAAGCCGCGCGGCGCGCCGAGGTCGCGCAGTACGCTACGATCGACCTTGGGCAGGAGCGGCAGCTCGTCGGCTCGCTTGTGGGCGATGATCTGGTCGAGGATCATGGCTGGCCATGCTGGCGGGCGTGCGCACGCCGCAACCCGCAATTCGCCTGCGCTAGCGCCAGCGCTGGTCCGGCGGCGCGTCCTGCTCGCTCCGCGCGCCGAGCGGAGTGGTGCGCAAGCCGCTGAACAGGAACACCAGCACGATGCCGCTGATGAAGCCGCCAATGTGCGCCATATAGGCCACCCCGCCCTGGGCGCCGGCGTAGCGCGAATTGACCTGCTCGAGTACTTGCAGCCCGAACCAGGAGCCGAGCACGATGAAGGCGGGCAGGGAGGTGAGGGTGCGCATCACGATCACCCGCACGTTGTTGGTGGGATACTTCACCAGGTAGGCGCCGAGCACGCCGGCGATCGCCCCCGAGGCGCCGAGGTTGGGGATGATCGAGTTGGGGTCGGCGGCGATCTGCGCCGCGCTCGCCGCCAGCCCGCACAGCAGGTAGAAGATGACGAAGCGCACCTTGCCCACCAGGTCCTCGATCTGGTCGCCGAAGATCCACAGGTAGAGCATGTTGCCGATGATGTGCATGGGCGAGCCATGCATGAACATCGAGGTCAGCAGCGTGAGGTAGATCGGACTTGGCCCGGGATAATGGTGGATGATCGCGGTGTGGTCGCCGACGCTGATGGTCTTGTCGCCGATCAGGTCGCTGCCGTGGGTGATCTCCCACGGCACCGTGGAGAAGCCGTTGGTGAAGGGTTCGCCGCGCTTCAGCTGCAACAGGTAGACCGCGACATTGATCGCGATGATGGCGTAGACCATCACCGGCGTGCTCTGGCGCATCGAGTTGTCGTCGCCGATGGGGAGGAAGCCCATATCGCCCTCGCACGCTCAGCCTAGCGCGGGCGGGAGCGCGCGGAAGTGCGCGTGCTCAGCGCGCCCCGCTCGTGAGCTCGGGCGGTGGACGCTCCAATCCGGCCTCCTCGAGATACTGCGCGAGCAGGGCGTCGAAGAGCAGGCTCTGCCCGGTGC
>JAYVMM010000732.1:0-5868 GCA_043758975.1 Planctomycetota bacterium
GGAGCAGCTGCGCCAGACCAAGGCCGGCACCCCGGGCGGGGACTTCGTCGAGCAGCGTCTGCGCAGCGAGTTCGCGCACATCGGCATCCGCACCCTGGAGACCCTCGCCAACGCCTACCGGGTCGCGCACGGCGCCCGCCCGCCGCGCCTGCTCGACCTGTGGCTGGACAGCGACCTCATCGACCCCTTCGCGCCACTGCACCCGCCGGCGGCGGCGGCGGCGGCGGAGCCCGGCGCGCTCACTGACCTGCTCGACCCCCGCCTGGTGCGGCCCCGGCGCTATCCCGAGTACCTGGCCGCGATCGGGCCGCTGACCATGGCGCACGGCGGCCTCGCCCTGCGCAGCGACCCCTTCGGCCTGCCCTGGCGCCTCGAGGGGGGGCGGGTGCTGAGCATGGGCCTCGAGCGCCAGTCCTACGCCAAGCTGCTGGCGCATGCCAATACCCAGCTGCTCGAGCGGGCGCGCCAGCAGGGCAGCTGGCCGGCCACCCTCGCCGAGGTGACTGCGCGCGGGGTGGCGGTACCGCCGCCACCCGCAGGCGGCCACCTCGCCCTCGACGGAGAGCAGCTGGCGGTGACCTGGGACCCGCCACCCAGCCCGCCCTGGACCCTGCGTTGAGGCCCGCGCGGGGGTGCGTTCCCCCCCCGCTGGCGGGGGTTGTAGAACCTCGGGCAGATTTCCCTCCGTGACGGGTGGCTATCTACCCCCTATATATAGAGGGGGTTGCCATCCACCCGCGGCGGGCGTTCCCGCCGTCCCGCCGCCCCCGCCCGCACCCATTCCCGTCCCCCCCGTCCCCCCGTCACCCCCCCCGGTCCCTCCGCCCTGCCGTACTGGCGCCAGACCGGCGCCAGACCAGAGATTGTACAACGGCTGATCGTTCTAGAATGCCCGCCCGCTCGTACCCCTGACCCGTCCTTAGAGATCCGCCATGGCCAAATCATCCCCGCCCGTCGAGACCGCTGCGCATGCCGCCCCCGCCGCCCCAGCTGAGGGTGGGCCGGAAACCCCGATGTCGATCAAAGACGTCGTGGTGCTGCTCGCCAAGAACAGCAAGGGCAAGGGGATGGTCACTTACGACCAGCTCAATGCCCTGCTCCCCGATGCGATGAACGACCCCGAGCAGCTCGACCAGATCCTCGAGCAGCTCGATGCCCGCGGCATCGAGCTGGTCGAGGAGATCGGCACCGACGACTCCGACTTCGGCGAGGAGGCCGGCACCACCGAAGGCGAGGAGGGCGCCGCCCCCGGCACCAGCCGCTTCGAGGCCACCCCCGATACGCCCGAGAACGATGAGGTCGAGCTCGGCGAGAAGATCGACGACCCGGTGCGCATGTACCTGTCGCAAATGGGCGAGATCCCGCTGCTCACCCGCGAGCAGGAGATCGAGCTCGCGCGCCGCATCGAGATCTACCGTGATGGCTTCCGGCGCAAGGTCATGACCATGCCCGAGGCGATCAGGCGCGGCATCCAGTGGGTCGAGGAGCAGAAGGAGATCAAGGAGCAGCAGGAGAAGAACGCCAAGAGCCATGGCTCCTCGCCCTCGCGCGACGACTACCTCGACCGTGCTGCCAACCACCTCGCCACCCTCAACCGCCTGGTCGCCCACATCTCGCCGATGTCCGAGAAGGTGTGCGGCGGCGAAGCCGAGGTGCGTAGCGAGCAGCTGCTGCGCAACCGCCTGACGCGCGCCTACCGCATGCTGGAAGAGATGGAGCTCGACGCCAAGACCGTGATCCAGGTCAAGGACGAGATGCTCGACGCCCGCCGCCGCGTGCTGCGCGTGCGCCGCGAGATCGACCAGAACAAGCGCAAGAAGAGCATGGTCAAGGAGAAGGAGGATGAGCTGCGCAAGCTCTCGCTGCAGATCGGCGAGCCGATCGAGCGTTTCCTCGGGCGCTGCGTGGCGGTGTCCAAGCGCTTCCGCCTCTACGAGGAGGCCAAGCAGAAGCTCTCCTGCGGCAACCTGCGCTTGGTGGTGTCGATCGCCAAGAAGTACCGCAACCGCGGGCTGTCCTTCCTCGACCTCATCCAGGAGGGCAACGCCGGCCTGATGAAGGCGGTGGAGAAGTACGAGTACAAGCGCGGTTACAAGTTCTCGACCTACGCCACCTGGTGGATCCGGCAGGGCATCACCCGCGCCATCGCCGACCAGGCGCGCACCATCCGTATCCCGGTGCACATGATCGAGACCATGGGCAAGCTGCGCAAGATCCAGAAGGACATCCTGCAGGACACCGGGCGCGAGGCGACCATCGAAGAGGTCGCCGAGCGTGCAGGCATCAGCGTCGGTGAGTGCAAGCGGGTGATCCGCGTCTCCAAGCACCCGATCTCGCTCGACCGCCCGATCGGCGACAGCGACGACTGCTATTTCGGTGACTTCCTCGAGGACAAGAGCGCGGAGAACCCGGCCAACATCTCCTCCAACGAGCTGCTCAAGGAGAAGATCACCGAGGTGCTCGACACCCTCACCGACCGCGAGCGCGAGATCATTTGCCTGCGCTACGGCATTGGCGACGGCTATACCTACACCCTGGAGGAGGTCGGGCGCCGCTTCAACGTGACGCGCGAACGCATCCGCCAGATCGAGGCCAAGTCGATCAAGAAGCTGCAGCACCCGCTGCGCAGCCGCAAGCTCGAGGGCTTCATCGACACCAAGGCGCACTAGGCCCGGGTTGGGCATAGCCTTAGGCGGCGGCTTGATCGCCGGCGTGGATGTGGGTACGCCGGGCATGTCCTTGGACATCCCGGCAGACCTGCCATTTACCGCGATCGCGGGCGAAGGCCGCGTGGTCATCACCCGGCACCGCGATGCTGGGCAGCATCCGCATAACTCTTATTCCTGGGAGCTGGCCGAAAATCCGACCGGATCATTTTTCGCTCGAGTACGAGCGCCCGGATTCACGCTTCGACGAGTTGGTTGGACCGGCAGACAACCTGCAGACCCAATGCGCCAAGTCCTCAGAAGTCCGCCGCCCCCGGCACCTTGGTGTCGAGACGTTGCGCTCCTGCTCCCAGCCAATCAAGCATTCGCAAGGCTCCTTCGGCCTCGTCCCAGTCCTCATGTTTGACTACTGCCTGCCAATAAGCACGGGCGGTCGCCACGTCACCGGCAGCAGCCGCGTCGATGCCCAGGTAATAGCGCAGCTCATCGGCAGCGGTGCCGGCCTCGACCAGAGCGGTTGCGCGATCGCAATCGCCGGCCAGATAGTGAAGGAGCGCATCGCGCGAGTCGAAATACGATGCGCCATGACCGGTTTCGCTGCGCAAGGTGACCGCCGGAACCGCCAAGTCCGGACGCTTCGCCAGTCGCGCGGCGAGGGATTGCATGGCCATCAGCCATCCGCGCATTTCCGGACGTACATGCTTGGATCCCAGTGCGGTCGAGAACCAGCTCGCAGCCTCGACCGGATGACCGGCCTCGAGCTTGAGCAGGGCGACCTGAGCTCCGATACCGTTGCGTGCGGTGCGCCAGGAGTCGTCGACAATCGGCAGGACGCGTTCATAGAGGCGGTGATGGCGCAGCTGCACGAACAGGCCAGAGGAGAAGCGTGAAGAGGCCAGGAAGCCCTTGTACGCGGCCATTCGTTCAAGGGCGGTGGTGATCAGCTGGGGCTTCGGAGTTCCCATGAGCATGCAGGTGGCGGCCAGCAGGTTAACGTCGTCATCACCCCAACGGACGATCTCCTTCTCGACCCAGACCAGGGCGTCAGCGCCGCGTTTGCGCTGCATGAGGAAATCGATGAATGCGAACAAGGCTGCTGGTTTCTCCCTCATTGCTGCCAAGGCGTATTCACGTTCGGCACCATCGACGTCCCCCATGCGCTCAAGCGACTTGCCCAGCTCGAGATGCACCTTCCAGCTCTCATCGGTTTCGCCATGGTCGAGATTCGCGCGAAGGGCTTTGATGGCGTCGGGTTCGCGTTTCAGCTCTTGTAGGCAGCGGCCATAGGCCTTGAGCACCTGATTATTGCCTGGATCGAGCGCCAGGATCTCAGCCCCGATCTTCTCCGCGTCCGCGAAGCGCTTGCGCTGGAACAAGGCCTCGAAGGTGCGTGCCTGCAGGTCGAGCCGCCACGGCATGCGCGTGATCTGTGCCGCCTGGAGGGCGTCATCGCGTGCATCCTCAGGAGTCGGCCTATTGCCCGGTGTTCGGCTTTCGAGGGCCAGTCGTTCGAGTTCGCTCGACCATGGGTCCGCGCTGGCAGCCTGCTGCAGATCGGCGGCGATGATGCTGAGCATTCCAGCACTGCGGGCTTGACGGCCGATCTCCTCCCAGCCTGCCGCCCGGCCCGACTCAGCGGCTCGCTGGGCGGCAAACAGGTGCTCCATGACCTGTTTCGACTCGTTGGCTAAGTGATCGCATCCGCGGCGCACATCCTCGGCGCAGGCGATCAGGCGACAGGGCGGGATACCGATGGCAGCCTGAGCCAGTTCAGCCTCGATCCCCTTGAGCACCTGGCGACCAGCATCCTCGCTCTTGTATTGCGAAGCGAGCAGGAGCTGGATGCCGCCGAAGATGCCATGATCGGCGTCGCTGATTTGATCGAGGATCGCTCCTCCGGTCTCATGCTCCTCCCATGTGATGCCCATGAAATCATGGCGGTGCCAGCTTGCGAGGAAGAGCGCCAACCGCGCGTAGGAGGCCGCGTCCCCGAGGCCGATCAGCACCCAGGCGCCTCCGCCATCGCGAATTCCGCTCGGGCCACTGATTGCGGCGTTCACGATGCGCATGCCGGCAACGAAGGGCGCCTGCTTGTAGACCGCATCGCCATTCACCATGGCGACTGACAAGGCCTGTGGGAGCAGGGGGGGTGGGGTGGATTTGGTGAGATTGAGGGATCGCCGCAGGTCACCCACTGCAGCTTCGGTGGATGCCGGGAGCTGGGGGGAGGAGATGATCGCTGGGACTAGCCGCAGGGCCTGGAGCCAGGCCGACTCATTTCCCTCCTCGGAATAGGGCGAGGTTGCATTCTGCATGGCGGCGAAGGCCAGAGGCGGGAGGCCGGTGCGATCCAGGTGTTCGAGCGCCAGCTGCATTTGGCAGCGGCTATAGGCCGCTGCCAAGGCGAGCCGTTCATGCACGCTGGGATTCTCGCGTTTGCTCAATGCCCGCCAATCGCCTGTGGCCCAACAGCGCACAGCGCGTGCCTGCGGTTCCTTATCCGCAGCTGGGAAACGATCGAGGGCCGCTAGGCAGGGTACGATCGCGCCATCGAGGGCGTCAACCCAGATATCAGGTAATGCACCTGCAAGGGTCTTTTCGGCGGTGCCGTCCTTGCGTCGCAGGTTACGCAGTTCGCGCGCACGCTGGCGCCAGACGCCACCGCGGCCGGCGCAATCCCGCGGGTCTCCGCTCAAGGCGAGGTCGACGAGTGCCATCTCCGCGCTGGCCAGGCGCGGATCGCTGGCGGGAACCTGTCCGAGCGTCTCGCGCAGGTGTTCAAGGGTGGAGGTGCACAGGATGGGATCAATGGTCGTGAAGAGCGCCGCATCATCAGCGACCAGGAGACCTGCAGCCACGCCTGCGATAAGGCAGGGCAGGATCGCCCTGGCGAGCGCCATCCTGCAGCGTCGCCCTGGGCGATATCCCAGACTTTCCTGGTATAGTTCGGTTGCCCCACGCCCCACGTGCATACTGCTTCCCCTCACCGTCGGACGATGTCCCATCGTCAGGTCGTGGTCATGGTGGTACATGGTGGATCGAACTTCCATGCGAATTCATGGATTCATCCGCGCAGAGATGGAGGAGGCGCGCTTGAGGGGCATCCACTGCGGATGGTACATCAAGTTAACGAGTGCCATGACTTCATGTGAGGCAAGTGGTATGGTAGGTTCCGTTGTTCACGTTGTACTCATTTGAGCAC
>JAYVMM010000733.1:0-3201 GCA_043758975.1 Planctomycetota bacterium
GGCTGGTAGGTCAGGCGCTTGCTCCACGCGCCCTTGGTCCCGGGCGGCGCCTTGACCAGCTCGCCGACGCCGCCGGCGTGGCGGATGGCGAGGCTGACGAGATGGGAGTCGAGATGGAGGTTGAAGGGCAATTCGAGCTTGGTGTAGACCTCGGCGACGTCCTTGGTCGAGGCGCTCACGACCTGGCCCTTGAGCTGCTCGAGCAGCTCGAAGCCGGCCTTGTCGTCGCCATGCTCCAGCGCTTGCTGCACCGCCTTGCCGACGCCGAGCGCGAGGCGGACCTCGAGCTTGGCCAGGCGCTCGCGCGCCGCGGTGGCGAACTGCTCGCCCTTGCCCTTGGCCGCGCGCGCGAAGGCCTCGAGCGCCTCGCGGTCGCGCCCGGCCTGCTCGAGCGCGTTGGCGCGCTCGAAGAGGTCCTTGGAGGCCTGCAGCTTGGCCGACCACTCGCTGATCAGGGCGTTGACCTGGTCGGCGACCGGCTTGGGCGGCGGGTGCTGGACCAGGGGCTGGAGATCGGCGAGCGCGCCGTCCCAGTCGAAGTTGCCCCACTTGCGCTGCGCCGCAGTGATCACCGTGGCCGCCTGGCCCGACTTCTGCTGGCTGGCGTCTTCGAGAATCGCGCTCTTGGCCTCCTCCTCGGCGGGGGTGCCGGGGAAGCGCGCGGGGATGGCGCTGAGCAGCTCGATGGCCTGTTCGTGCTGGGTGGCGAGCATCTCCTTGCCGCGCTTGACCTGCTCGGCGGCCTTGCCCTCGTAGGCGCGGTGCAGCTCATTCTCGGCCTGGTCGAGGTCGGGCTTGGCCGCGGTGGTGCCGTAGGTCTGCTGCAGCTTCTTGATCTCTTCGAACAGGGTGGAGTACTGCTGCGTGCTGAACTTGTAGTTCCTGCCGGCGTTGAACTCCGCCAGCTTGTCGCGCGCCTGCTTCACGCGCACCACAGTCTGGTAGTAGTTGAAGCCGAATACCGCAGCGCCGCCGAGCAGGATGACGATGACCAGGTTGACCAGCAAGCGGGTGGCCTTGCTGGTCTTGATCGCCTCCGAGTTCTGCGCGTGGCTGAGCACCTGCTCCTTGATATTGTTGAACCGGCAATCGTTCTCGAGCGTCGACTGCAGCATCTCGAGCGCGCGGCGCGGGCGCTCCGAGGTGAGCAGCGCGTGCCACAGCGACTTGTATTCGACCAGCGCGTTCTCGGTCTGGCCATCCATCAGGTAGGCCTTGGCCAGGAAGCGGTGCGGATCAGGCGAGCGCGGCAGCAGGTTCTTGGCGCGGTGGCAGGCGTCGATCGCGCGCGCGGTGTCGCGCGTGCCGAGGAAGGCCTGGGCGGCGGCGACGTAGGCGCCGGCGGACTCCTCCATCGCGCCGAGCTCGCCGAGCACCTTGGCTCGGTCGAACTGGAGGTCGGGATCGTCGGGCGAGAGCGCGAGCACGGTGTCGAGGTCGGCGCGCGCCTGCTCGAGGTCGCCCTGGTCCTGCGCGATCTGGATCAGCTCGAGGTAGAGCTCGACGGCGCGCGGGGCCTGCTTGAGCTGAGTGCAGATCTCGGCGAGCGGACGGATCACCTCCGGCACGTTGGCGGTGGCGAGGATGTTCTCGAGCAGGGTCTTGGCCTGCTCGAGCTCGCCGGCGCCGCGCAGCTCCTGGGCGTCGACGACGATCTCCTCGGCGGTGCGCTGGCGCGCCACCCCGGCGAGCACCAGCTGGGCGGTGATGGCGAAGGTGTCGAACTTGGTCACCCCGACCGCGGTGGCGATGTCGTCGAGCGCGTGGCGTCCGTCGAGGTAGCGCAGCACCTTGAGCATCTCGGGGTCGGTCTGCAGGTTGCGCAGGTTGTTGCGCCCCTCGTTGTCGACCATGTAGAGGGCATTGGGGTCGGTGATGACCTCGCGGATCCGCTTCCACTCGTCCTTGCGCCGGGTCGCCTCCAGCACCAGCTGGGTGGTGGCGAGGCCGATCCGCCCCATCGCCACCACGTCGGAGGTGCTCAGCTCGGCGACCGGCGGGCCGTCGGTGAAGGTGAAATCGCCCTCATGCCATTCGAAGATCGGGCAGGAGAGCTCCTCGATGCACCAGGCGCACACCTCGTCGAGTTCGGCCTCGGGCAGCACGTTGCCGGACACCAGCAGCTCGCGCAGCGGCTGCTGGGTGGCGAGCCGGCGCTGGTAGGTGTCCTCGACCTGTTCGGGCGAGAGCAGATTCTTGCGCAGCAGGGCGTTGAGCAGGAAGGGCTTGCCGTCAATCAGCGGCGAGGAGCACATCCCGATCTGGCCGGCGTCGAAATAGAGATGCAGGTTGCCAGCCGGGCTCACCACCGAAAGGGTGCCGGTCTGACGGTTCATATGCAAGGTCTGGAAGATGTCCGTCAGGTTGACGGAGCTGAGCTGGCCTTGGAAACCCATGGGTGGAGGAGCCTGGGGTGGGTCGCGGAGGTGGGCTGACGACGCGGGCGCGCGATCACAGATTCCCGAACAGCGAATCGAGCTGGTTCTTCATCTCGTCGGAGAAATTCTTGCTCAACCCCTCGTTGGCGTTCTCCTCGGGCTTGCGCCCCTGGGCATCGGCGAGGACGATATCGAGCTGGCCGGCGAGCTCCTTGCACAGCACCTGGATCATGCCCGCCTTGACCGCGCCGGCGAACACCGTCACCAGCAGGGTGCGCGCGCCGATCAGGGTGATGTGGATGCTCTGGCCTTGGCCCTGGTGGAAGAGCACGCGGAATTCCGGCTCGCCGAGCAGGCGGGCGACCTCGCGCGTGCTGGCGAAGCTGCCCGAGACCAGGGCGGCGAGGGTGGAGGAGTCCTGCTTGAAGAAGCCCTGGCGGGCCACCATATGGCCCTCCTTGTCGATCACCAGGGCGCACTGCGCATTGGCCTTCTTGACGAAGCCGAGCAGCACCGCGTTGATGCGGTCGATGTCGGAGGCGTAGAAGACCAGCCGGCGTAGGCGCAGGGCATCATTGTCACTTACCATTGGCACCCTCCGCAGGAGCGGCGGCCGGGGCGGCAGCGGGTTGGGCGGGGGCCGGGACGGCGGGCACCGCCGCTGGGGTGGTCGCGGTGGGCGCTGGCGGGGCTACGACCGGCGCCGGTTGCGCAGGTGCCGGCACGACCGCAGCGGGAACCACCGGAGCCGGCGATGGTACCACCGGCACCGCGGGTGCCGGGACGGGCGGCGTCGGGGCGACCGTCGGCGGTGCGACGGGCG
>JAYVMM010000734.1:0-2076 GCA_043758975.1 Planctomycetota bacterium
GCGAGTCGCTGAAGAACGATCTTGCCATCCTCGACCGCGTCGGGCGGGCCGCCTTCGACAACGGCATTTGCCGGCATTCCTACGTCATCATTATCGGCGGCGGCGCAGTGCTCGACGCCGTCGGCTTCGCCGCCGCGCTGATCCACCGCGGCATCCGCCAGATCCGCCTGCCCACCACCGTGCTCAGCCAATGCGACGCCGGCCTGGGGGTCAAGAACGGGGTCAACCGCTTCGGCTCGAAGAACTACTACGGCACCTTCACCCCGCCGAGCGCGATCATCAACGACGCGCGCTTCCTCGCCTCGCTCGACGACCGTTCGTGGCGCGCCGGCATCGCCGAGGCGGTCAAGGTTGCGATCATCAAGGATGCCGCCTTCCTCGCCCAGCTGGCGCAGCGCGCTGAGCAGCTGCGCGCGCGCGACCTGCAGGCGATGGAATGGATGATTCAGGCCTGCGCCACCCTCCACCTCCAGCACATCACCACTGCCGGCGACCCCTTCGAACAGGGCAGCTCGCGCCCGCTCGACTTCGGCCATTGGTCAGCGCACCGCATGGAGATCCTCTCCCAGCACCGCTTGCTGCACGGCGAAGCGGTGGCGATCGGGGTGGCGATCGATTCCCTCTACGCGCTCGAGCTCGGTCGCATCACCGCCGCCGACACCGACCTCATCCTCGGGGTGCTGGCGACGGTGGGCTTCCGCCTGTGGGACGAGGTGCTCGACCTGCGCGATGCCGGCGGCAAGCGCGCGGTGCTCGCCGGCCTGGCGCAGTTCCGTGAGCACCTCGGCGGTGAACTCACCCTGGCCATGCCCGAGGGCCTCGGGCGGCGCAGCGATGTGCATTCCTTCGATGAGGGCATCTTCGAGCACGCGCTCGCGCGCCTGCGCCGCTGGAAGCCGGCGGCGAAGGACAAGGCGACGCGCTGAGCGAGTGGCTCTCGCTCGCCGGAGAGCGGCCCCGGTCGTTGTATCCCCCGCGGAAAACACGTACATGGTGGCGGGTTCCGCGGCATTCACTGGTGCCGCACCCGAAAGGCCTGCCATGACCCCCTGCCGCCACCCGACCCGCCAGCTCGCCGCCGTCCTGCTCGCCTGCTGGTGCGCGCTCGACGTGGCGCGGGCAGGCGAGGCCGCCGGACTCTCCGAGCAGATCAACGAGGCGGCGCAGCAGTTCGAGCAGGAGCAGGACCGCGCCTTCAAGCCCGCCGCCAGTTCGATCGACAGCTGGCGCCGGCTCAAGCGCCACAACGCGCTCAAGGAGCTGGTCGAGCTGTTCGACAAGGCGGGCGCCGGCGACAAGCCCTTCGCCGCCTATCAAGTGCTGAGCCTGGACCCGCAGAACAAGCCGGCGCGCGCGCTTTTGACCACCGGCGGGCAGAGCGCGCCCTTCGATGAGCAGGGCGTGCGCCAGAATGAGGTCAAGGCGCCGGTCTGCACCAACCGCACGCTGATCGAGAAGGTCTCCGGCCTACTCTACCCGCCCTTCAGCGAGGTCGCCGAGGTGGTCGGGCGCAAATCGCCATCGGTGCAGAGCTACTGGAAGAGCCAGGCCTCCGGCCTCGCCGACCTGCGCAAGCGGCTGCTCGCGCTCGCCGCCAAGGGTGAGCCGGGGACCGCCTACCAGGTGCTGGCCTACTACTGGCCGACCTGCAAGGAAGTGGTCGCCTACTATTCATCGACCGGCAAGCCGGTGCCGCGCCAGCGCACCTGGTTCCCCTGCGTCGATCGCTACCTGCTCGACCACGAGCTCGCCGGCGTCGACTGCCTCGACACCCGCATCTTCAAACCCAGCGCAGGACCCGAGCCGAGCGCCGGCGACAAGACCTCAGGCAGCACGCTCAATGGCGCCACCAGCTGGGATTTCATGGAGAAGCTGCGCAATTGCCGGGTCGAGGGCGCGCTCACCGCGCACGGGCAGAACGACCTCACCGTGGTCGACAGCGCCGGACGCGGGGCCAGCCTGGTGCTCAAGGGCAAGCAGCTCGCGCTCGAGCAGGTCGAGGGCGACAAGCGCACCCGGCTGAAGGAGGTCGAGCTCGACCTCGACCCTGAGTCGACCCCGCTCGCGCTGCAGCTT
>JAYVMM010000735.1:0-3522 GCA_043758975.1 Planctomycetota bacterium
AGATCAAGGAGAACGCCGTGGTGTTCCGCGCCCTGCACGCGCACGCCTGGCTCGAGGTGGTCAACAGCAAGGGCAGCTGGCAGCGCGTCGACGCCACCCCGCCGTCCGCCATGGCCGCGCGCAGCCAGGGCATCCCGGAGGACGACCCCCTGCATCCGACCGATGACCTGCCCAAGCCCGAGAAGCTGCCGTCGGCCCGCGATCTCGCTGCCGCAGTGGCGGCGGCGGCGGCGCACCCGCTGCGCCGTGCGCTGCCGTTGGTGGTGGCTGGCGTGCTGCTCGTCGCGCTGCTGTGGTGGCACCGCCGCCACCGTGGTGTTGACGCGCGCACCAGCGAGCTGCAGCGCCACAGCGACAGCCTGCTGCGCCTGGCCGCCAGCCTGGGGGTGCCGGTGGCGCCATCGACCACCCTCAGCCAGCTGGCGCTGGCGCTGCAATCGCGCACCGGTGTGGATCTCACCCTCCACCTCGACCAGCACTTGCGCGCGCGCTTCGGCGATGGCGGCATGCCGGCGCCGTGGCCGATCAACGAACTGCGCGCCGGCGCGCGCACGCGCCGCGCCGCCGGCGCGCCCGATGCGGGCGAACGCGCACCGCTGCGCTGAGCGCAGCTGGCCGCGGCGCGGTAGTGGTCGCGGAGCGGAAGTGGCCGCGACGCGCGCCCGCGGCCCACTGAGGCCTCAGCCCGTCAGCAGCGCGCGCAGGCCGGCCTCGTCGATGATGCGCACCCCCAACTCAGTGGCCTTGGCCAGCTTGCTGCCGGCCTCGGCGCCGGCGACCAGGAAGTCGGTGCGCTTGGAGACCGACCCAGTGCAGCTGCCGCCGGCGGCCTTGATCAGCGACTCGGCTTCGGCGCGCGCGAGGGTGGGCAGGGTGCCGGTGAGGACGAAGGTCTTACCCGCCACCGCTGCCACCGCTTGGCCGACCGGGGTGGTGTCGGCGAGCTCCACCCCGGCGCGCGCGAGACTAGCCATCAGCTCGACCAGGGGCGCGGCGGTGAGCTGGCCGAACACCGAGCGCGCGGTGGTCTCGTCGATGCCGCCGAGGCTGACCACCTGCAGCGCCTCGGCCTGCTTCTGCTCCTCCTTCCTGAGGTTCTTGCGCACCGCCAGCACCGCCTCCGGTCGGCCTTCACCGTAGGCGCGGGCGAAGGCGAGCAGCGCGTCCCAGCTCCGGAAGCGCGCGGCGAGGTCGTCGCCGAGCTTGGTCCCGAGGTTGTGCAATGCCAGCCCGGTAAGCACGCGCGCGAGGCCGCGCGCGCGGCTCTGGGCGATCGCCTTGATCAGGTTGGCGGCGTTCTTGGCGCCGAAGCTGCGGCGCACGCCGTTGCTCGCTTCGTCGAGCTCGAGCCCCTCGAGCTCGGTCGCACGCAGCTGGTAGAGCTGATCGGGGCGCGCCAGGTCGCGGTGCGCGACCAGCATCTCGATCACCGCCGCGCCCAGGCAGCGGATATCCATGGCGTCGCGGCTGCCAAAATGGCGCAGGCGCTCGCGCAGCTGGTCCGGGCAGGCGAAGTTGGGGCAGAAGTGGCTGATGTTCTCCTTGCCGCTGGGGTCGGTGCGGCGCTCCTCCTCCACCGCAGCGCCGCAGGTGGGGCAATGCGTCGGCCACGGCACCGGCACCGCGGCGCGGGGGCGCAAGGCGAGGTCGACCGCGACCACCTGGGGGATGATCTCGCCCGCCTTCTGCACTACCACGGTGTCGCCGATGCGGATGTCCTTGGCCCTGAGCTCGGCGAAGTTGTGCAGCGACGCGCGCGCCACCGTGCTGCCGGCGATGAACACCGGCTCGAGTTCGGCCACCGGGGTGAGGCGCCCGCTCTTGCCCACCTGCACCACCACCTGCCGGAGCACAGTGGCTTTGCGCTCGGGCGGGAATTTGTAGGCGATGCCCCAGCGTGGATGGTGCTCGGTAACACCGAGGTCGCGGTAGCAGGCGGTGTCGTCGAGCTTGATCACCATGCCGTCGATGTCGTGGTCGAGGCGGGCGCGCTTGGCGGCGAAGGCCAGGCAGGCGCTGTAGGCGGCGTCGATGCCGCCCTTCGCCACCGCGCCCGGATGCACCGCGAAGCCCTGCCGCGCCAGCCACTGCAGGCGCTGCCACTGCGAGTCCGGCAGGTCTTTGAGCTGGTGCAGAGCGGGCGGGATGAAGTAGATGAAGCTCTGCACCCCCTTGCCGCGCAGGTTCTCGGCGTCCTTGCGCTTCATCAGCCCGGCGCAGCCGTTGCGCGGATTGACCAATGGGCGCTCGCCGGCGGCCTCGAGGTCGCGGTTGAGCTTGGCGAAGGCAGCGTGCGGCAGGTAGAGCTCGCCGCGCACCTCGAAGGCGCCGGTGGCGGTGACGCTGGCGGGCACGGCAGCCGCTTCGAGCACCTGGCGGGTGATGTCGTCGCCGCTGATGCCGTCGCCACGCGTCACCGCGCGCACCAGGCGCCCGCCCTCGTAGGTCAGGCTCACCGACATGCCATCGATCTTGGGCTCGAGGCAGAGCGCCAGCGCGGCGTCCGCCTCCAGCCCGAGGTCCTTGCGCCGCGCCTTCTCCCATGCCTCGAGCTTGCCCCAGGCGGTGCGCCGGCGCTGCTCGCGCTCGCCTGGCAGTTGCGCCACCGGCACATCCTGGCCCTCGATGACGAAGAAGCCGGCTTCGGTGTTGGCCTTCTCGAGCGAGAGCATGGGCTCACGGTGGCGCACCGAGACGAAGCCCTCGCTGTGGTCGTCGCCGACCGCGTGGGTGGCACGCTTGTCGATGGGCACGCCGAGGGCCTCGGCCAGGCGCTCATAGCGGTCGACCAGGTCGTCGTATTCGGCGTCGCTGAGCGCGGGCGCGGCGCTGCGGTAGTAGAGTTCGTTGTGGCGGGCGATCTCCGCCGCCAGGGTGGCGAGTTCGTATTTGCCCGCCGGGGTCTGCGCGCCGGCGGTGACGCCAGCCGATGCTTTCTTGGGCATAGGCGCAGGGTGGCGGCCCGCACCATCATTCAAGCGCCGGGCTTGCGCGCGCAGACTGGCTGTGGTGGGCTATTACCACCTGAAAAATTTGCAATCTTTTGTATTCATTCAATGTCATGAAATTGATGCAATGGGCGCGACAAGAGGGGCTATCGAGGGCAACCGCTTACAGGTTGTTCCACTCCGTTAAGTTACCAATTCCATCGCAGCAGCTTGATGCGGACACGATTCTTGCTTATCCGCGGGTGAAGAGTGAGGCTCAGTACATGGTGTATGCTCGGGTCTCATCCTCTGATCAGAAGAAGGATCTCGACCCGCAGACAGCGCCGAGGGACCTAACCCAACGTCGCCATTGAATTGTACATGGGGCAATATAGACTCCATCGAGACGCTATCGCAGGGGATCTCGCGTTATGGCCTTTGCTGAGAAGCACAAGCTTCCCGTGGTGGACACGGTTACTGAAACCGGCAGCGGACTCAACGGGAACCGCAAACGGTTGCAAGCCGTCTTGAGCACCACTCCTCATCATATCATCGTCGAGCACCGCGACCGCCTGTGCCGTTTCGGATGTGACTG
>JAYVMM010000736.1:0-6536 GCA_043758975.1 Planctomycetota bacterium
GAAGGATTGGTCTCCCAGTGCCCACCCCATTCGCCGATCAGGGTCGGGCGATTGAGCGTCCACGGCGGGAAATGCTGGCTGAGGTAGAGCAGGATGGCATTGCCCTGGCCGGCCTTCTCGCCGCCCAGCCGCCCGAGGGTCTGGAAGCCGGTGTAGGCGTTGCTGTTGCTGAAGCCCAGGCCGGGCATCTTCCACAGCTGCGCGCCCTGCCAGGGATGGCTGAAGTGGATGGTCACCGGGCGCCCGGCGACCTGGTCGTTGGCGGCAAACCAGGCCAGGCTGCGCTTGACCCAGGCCTCGGTGGTCGGGCTGGTGCCGTCCTCGGCGTTGCCGGCCTCCTCCCACCACGCACCGGTGAACTCCATCTCGCTCGACAGCACCCAGGCCGCGAGGTGGCTGTGCCAGCCCCAGCGCGCCACCGTGTAGCGCAGGCGCTTGGCGTGGGTGGCCCAGGCCTCCTCGCTCGAGAAGAATTCGCTGTCGCTGTGGCAGGGGCCGCGGTTGATCGCGTTGTAGGGGTTGTCCGCCCACTGCATGTCGACGTGCGAGCTGGTCATGCCATGGTTCTGCAGCTCGAGCTGGACGTAGATGTGGTGGCTGCGCGCGAGCTCCATGATGCGGTCGAGGCGGGCGGCGGCGATCTGATTGTAGATGGTCAACCCGCCGAAGCCGTCCCAGTCGCGCCGCCACTCCAGGCCGCACCACCACGGGCACATCCACACCCGCGCCCAGTTCATGTGCTGCTTCTCCATGGTCGCCAGCCAGGCGTCGTAGGCGCGCGTGCCCAGGCGCTCGTAGGCGGCGGAGCGGAACAGGCCGCTCGACTGCGGGGCGTGCGGCAGCTGGCTCTCGAGCTCGGCGAGCACGTGATCCTGGCGTGAATCGCCGGGCGAGCGCAGGTTGATGCCGATCGGGTAGAACCAACGTCCGTCCGCGGTCTCGAAGCTGGTGTGGTCCTTGGCGCTCACCCGCACCGGCGGCATGGCGTCGGTGCTAGGCGCGCCCACCGTGAGGGTGCGCCAGTCGCCGTTGGCCTCGAGCCAGCTGTCGCGGTACTTGATGCGCGCATGCAGCCGCCAGCGCCAGGCGCCAGGCGCGCTCGGGGAAAAGCGCCAGTGCCAGCTGCCGCCGCCGGAGGCGATCGCGTGCTCGACGCCATCGGCCATCTCGAGCCGCACCGGCTCGCCCCAATAGGCCGGATAGATGACCTTCTTGCCGTCGGGCGCGACCACTTCGCCGACCACGTCGGCGCTCTCGGGGTCGTAGGGGTTCTTGGCCTCGATGCTGAGGCGGAAGTCCGCCTGCACCGGCTGCCAGCAGGCCACCGGGCCGTCGGCGACGGTGAGGTCGCGCAGGGTCAGCGTTGGCGCCGCCTCGACCGCCCAGCCGAAGCGCCGCATGCGGTCGATGTAGAGCGCTGCGGCCACCGGCGCGGCGCTCGCCGCCGGCGCTTGCGCGGCGGGCGCTGGACGGATCGCTGCTGCTGTAGCGACAGGGGTGGCAGGGGTGGCGGGGGTGGCGGAGACGCGGGGAGCTGGGGCGGCTGGCGCAGACGTGGAAGCAGCGGGAAGGACGGGGCTGGAGGGAGCGGCGCCGGCGCCGGCAGCTGCCCCCGCCTCATGGCGGAAGGCGACGATGCCGAGCCGGCGCACGCGCCGGCGACATTCCGCCGACCAGGGCGGGGCGCCGCCGACCGCCTGCCAGGCGCCATGGTCGGAGAAGTCCACGCCCACGGTGTTCCAGCGCCGGTTGCCGTCGATGGCGTCGAGGCGCTGCTGGTACCAGTGATGGTAGTTGTCGGTCACCCAGCAGTAGAGCTGGGCGGTGCCGCCGCCTTCGAGCGCGGCGTCGAACTCCAGGCGGTCGAGATTGAACAAGGTGGCATCGATCTCGCGCATCACCCCGATCGCGCGCGTGCCATCGCCCAGCGTCACCACCGGGAAATCGAGCTTGAGGCTGAGCTTGCCCTCGGCGGCGAAGGGGGCGGGCTGCGGGCGCCCGCTGAAGGGCAAGGGGCCGTAGGTCCAGCCCTGCGCGCCCTCCTCAAAGTCGAACCAGGCGCCGGCGGGCTCGGGGAAGAGGAACTTGGGCGCCTGCGGGTGGAGCGCGAGCACCGGTCGCGCATCGAAGGCGCCGACCAGGCTCGAGAGGTCGCCGAGCAGGGTGCGCAGGCGGGTGACCTCATCGGGGGCATTGGCGGGCTGGACCAGGCCCAGGCGCCAGCGCACCAGGCCGGGGGTGGCGCGCGCGCGCGCCAGCACTTCGCGAACGTGCCCACGCCATTGCTGCCACGGCAGGTCACTGCGCAGCGCATCCTGCGGCACCTCCCACGGACCGCCCTGGTCCTTGTGCCAGGGGGCGAGCGAGAAGCGGAACGGCCCCTGCTCGCGGAAGAGGTTCTGCGGCAGCAGGTCGAGGTCGGCGCAGCCGCCGGCGAGCTGCTGATCGAATGCCAACGCCTGGCCGTAGGAGATCGCGCCCGCTCCACGGAAGCCGCTCCATGAGGACTGCCAGGCGAGCACCGGCGCCGGACAGGCCACCAGCTCGGTGCGGTCGAGGCGCTGCGCCGCGCCGCCGGCGGCGACCTGACAGGGGAAGCCGCTCCACGCCGGCGCCTGCGGGATGGGCAGCGCATCCGGCGGCGAGGGGGCAAGCGCCTCGCTGCGCGCCACTGTGCTAAGGGCGGGCAGGGCGGCGCTGGTCCAGCTGCGGCTGCCGGCGCGCCAGACCACCGTGCTGCCGGCAGGGACCACCTCGTTGGTGGCCAGGCGCAGCACCCAGCGCCCGGGGCCGCACGCATGCCAGCGCCCATCGCGCACAGCGCCCGGCTGATCGAAGAACAGCGGCAGGTGGCGCCCGGCGCCGCTGGCGGACGGCAGCGCGAGTTCGACTTCGCCGCGTTCACCGCCGGTGCCGAGCAGGCGCAGGCGCAGCTCGCGCCAGGGGCCGTAGCCGACCAGGCCGCTGTCGAACAGCTGGAGGACGAGCGGTAAGCGGTGGCCGAGCGGCGCCAGGCGCAGGGTGCCGTTGAGCCGCCCGTCGGTGTCGGAGGCGCCATGCAGGCGCAGGCGCAGCTCGCGCACCGCTGCCAGGGCGTCGCCGCCGAGCTCGCCGTCCTGGCCGCTCCAGTGCCCGGCGGCGAGCGGGATGCGCAGCTCGCCCTCGTGGTTGTCGCCGGGGATGGTGAGCGGCTGGGAGGTGGCGAAGTAGCGCCCGTCGCTGGTCAGCAGGCTGAGCTCGATCCACACATCGCGCACGGCGGTGGTCTCGGAGCGCTGGTAGGAGAACACCAGCTCCTGGTCGTCGCTGAGCAGGGCGTCCGGCAGCGCGAAGGCGCGTTCGCCGTTGGCGCTCACCGGCAGGTCGATGGTCCACGCGCCTTCGCCGCCAGCGCAGGTCGGGCAGGCGAGCACGGCGAGGGTGGCGAAGGTGGCGAAGGTGGCGAGGGCCACGCACCCCAGCAGCGGACGTGTGAGACTGGATACCATCATGCGGTCGTACTCCGCGCGGCGGCCGGCGTTGGAAGGGGCAGGCGGCCAAGTTCGTCCCGGACAGCTTGCACGCCCGGCCAACCATACCAATCACCCACCGTAGCGCCCATATCCCCCCAGGGACGCGTGCGGGCGGGATCGCTGACCCCGAAAATGCCCAGCACCGGGGCGCCCACCGCGGCGGCGAGGTGCAGCGGGCCGGAGTCGTTGGCCACCACCCGCCGGCTCAGCGCCATCACCGCGGCATAAGCGCCCAGGCCGAGGCCGGGCAGCAGGCGGGCCCCGGGCAGCGCCGCCGCGCAGGCGGCCTCTTCGCCCGGACCCGGGCAGGCAACCACGGTGTCGCCCTGCTCGAGCAGACCGCGGCAGAGCAGGGGGAAGGCCGGCCATTGCTTGGGCCGCCCGGCGGCCAGGCCGACGCTCAGCGGGCAGAGCACGCTGAAGGGGCTGGCGACCCCGGTGGCGGCGAGGGCGGCGCGGGCGGTAGCGCGGTGCTCGGCGGTGAGCGGGAGGTCGAGGCGCGGCGGTGGCGGGGGCGGCGGCGAAGAGTTTGCGGAGGCGAAACTCGGCGCGGGCGCATCAGCCACCATGGCCTGGGCCAGGCGCCAGAAGGATTCGCACTCGTGCAGCCCGGGGCTGCGCGTGAGCGCGCGCGCGAGCAAGAAGCCGCGCAGCTCGCGCCGGTATCCCACCGTGGCCAGACCGGCGAGGCGGAGCTGGAGCGCGCTGCCGAAGGAGTTGGTGAGGCTGAGTGCGCGCACGGCGCCCACCGCGCGCATGGCCGCGGCGCCGGCGAACAGCCCCTTGGGCAGCCGCTGCACGCGATAGGGCAGCCCGGCGAGGAGATCGCCGGCCCAGACCTTGCCGAAGCAGTGCAGGGAGGCGCCGTGCGCGTGCAGCGCCGCGAGTGCGGGCAGCGCCATGCACACATCGCCGACCCAGTTGGGCAGGCGGACCACCACCGGCGGCGTGCCGGCGGAAGCCGTGCGGGCGGCCTCACCCGCGTGCGCGCTGGCGTTCATGCCGCCGCAAGGCGGGCGGCGAGTTCGGCCACCGGCACCCCCTCCACCGGCGAGCAGGCGAGGTAGGCGGCCCCCGCCGCCGCCGCCATCTCGCCATCCTCGTGGGCGCTGTCGCCGCAGTGCAGCACGTCCGCCGGCGCCACCCCCATCCGCGTGCAGGCACTCAGCAGGGCACGCGGGTCGGGCTTGGCCGCGCCTACCATGGTGCTGGTGACGATGGCGGCGAAGGGGCCAAGGGCGAGTTCGGCGAGCAGCGGCTGCAGGCGACAGTCGAAGTTGGAGACCACCGCCACCGGCAGGCGGTGGCTGGCGGCCAGCGCCAGCGCCTCGGCCACCCCGGGAAGGATGCGCCAGCGCCGGGCGCGGGCGAAGGTGTCATAGAGGTCGCACACCAGTTCGTAGGGCAGCGCCTCGCCGAAGGTCGCTTCCACCACCGCCGCCCAGAAGCGGCGGGCGTCGTCCTCATTGGCGCCGTAGGGCACCCGCCAGCGCGCGCACACGCGCGCGAAGGCGGGGGCGAAGGCGGCCTCGAGCGCAGCCGCGTCGCGCTCGAGGCCGCAGGCGCTGGCGACCTCGGCATAGACCGCGCCCACTCCGGGAAAAGGGGAGATGAGGGTGCCGGCGGCATCGAAGGCGAGAGCACGGATGCGCGGGCGCGGTGACGCGGGCTCCCGGCCCCCCACCTCAGCGCATCCGCTTCATGGTCGCGGTGACATCGCCGCCCTTGCCGCTCAGCACCCCGGCCTGGGTCATGCTGAGGACGAAGGCATGGTCGCCGGTACAGCTGATCGCAACGGTGGCCTTGGTGATGGTCCAGGTGCCAGTGAGGTCGCCGTCGGTGATCGAGGTGATCTTGCCGCCGTCGCGCAGGAGCAGCACATCGTTCCAGCCGTCCGAGGTGGCGACCGTCCATTTGCCGACCAAGTCGACCGGGGTGAGGTTGCCGGAGAGCAAGTCAGCGCCATCTCCACCGTCGAGCCAGGAGCGCTGAACGGAGGCGAGCCAGGTACCGTTCTTGATCTCCTCGAGCTTGGCATTGATAGCGTTGGCGCCGTCGAGGTCGCCCTTCTTCATCGCGTCCTTGAGTTCCTTGGTCAGGTCGCTGGAGAGCCGGTCGGCCTCCTTCTGCGCCGCCTTCTGGAAATCATTGAGCAGCTTGACCACGGCCGCCTGGGCGCGGTCGAAGTCGTTGCGGACCGCCGCCGGCGCCTTGTCGAAGTCGGCGGCGGACAGCGTCGCGCACAGCGACAGGGCAATCAGGACGGTGCTGCGCATGGGTTTCTCCTGGCAGCGGTCAGGGCGTGGCCGCCGCTTGCAGGCGGTAACTTTCGCCGCCCAAACCGGCATAACAAGCGACACCCAGGCGCTGGCGGGTGGTGGGCGGTGACGTGGCCGCGCTCAGGCGGCGGGTACGGCGGCGCGCCGGCGCGCGCGGGCGCGCTGCCAGGCCCCGACCAGGAAGGCCATCGCCAAGGCGCCGAGGAGCGCCAGCACACCGCAGGCCAGCCAGGTGGGGTTGCGCTGGCCCTCGTCGGCGATGACGAAGTACCAGCCGGTGGTAAAGAGAGCCGCGGGGAAGCCGGAGACCAGGGCGACCACCCACCAGGAGGCGGGGAAGGTCCAGGCGCCGAGGGCGGCGGTGGCGATCACCCCGGCGAGCGGCCAGGCGGCGAGCGCCGGCAGGCGGGCGGCGGCGGCGAACAGGCACACCGCGGTCAGCCAGGCGGCGAAGCCGAGGCCGCCGAGCGAACAGATCAGGCCGACGAGGATGGTGCGCACGGTCATGGGCGGCTTCGCGCGAGCAGACGCCTGGGCGCGGGGAAGGCAAGCGGGCACGCCATACGCGCTTTCACTGCTTACGCTTGCGGCCGCCAGGGCAGGCGCGGGCCTGGCCCGGCGGCGCTTGCGCCGTTGGGCACGGCGACTATGGATGATGAGGTCCGCTGCCCCCCCCTCCCCCTCCGCGAGACGCCCATGGCCACCGTCACCCTCAAAGGCAACCCCATCCATACCATCGGCGAAT
>JAYVMM010000737.1:0-5039 GCA_043758975.1 Planctomycetota bacterium
CACTCGCCGCGGCCCTTGAGGTAGTCGCTGGTGCCGTCGATGGGATCGACGATCCACAGCCGCGAACTGCCCAGGCGCTCGGCTCCGTCGGGGCGCTCCTCGCTCAGGAGCGCGTCGGCGGGGAAGTGCAGCGCGAGGTGGTGGCGGATCACCGCGTCGGCGGCGAGGTCGCCCTGGGTCACCGGCGAGCCGTCACTTTTGCTGGTGACGGTGACCGAGGCCTGGAGCTCGCGCGCGGCGGCGCCGGCCTCGCGCGCGGCCTGCACCGCGATGCTGATCTCATGGGCTAAGAGCACGCTCGGCATGGCTGCAGGATAAGGCGCCCCCGCCCTGCGGGAACCGCCAAGCGGCGCGCAGCGCGTGGTCGCCGCTCGCTGGTGCGCGAGCGCTGTCGCCGCTCCTGCCGCTCCTGCCGCTCCTGCCGCTCCTGCCGCTATTGGTCGGACTTGGCCATGCGCAGCACCTCGTCGGGGGTGGTCACCCCTTGCAGCGCCTTGCGCGCACCATCCATCGCCAGGGTGCTCATGCCGTTGGCCACCGCCACCCGCCGGATCTCGGTGGTGGCGGCCTTGTTGAAGGCGAGGTCGCGCAGCTGGCGGTTCATCACCATCATCTCGAACAGGCCCTTGCGCCCGCGGTAGCCCGAGCCCTTGCAGTGGTCGCAGCCCTTGCCGCGCTTGAACGACTGCTGCGAGAGCTGCTGCGGGTTGAGGTGAAGCATGGTGAGCTGGCGCGGATCGGGGTTGAACGGCTCGAGGCATTTCGGGCAGTTGGTGCGGATCAGGCGCTGCGCCACCACCGCCTGGATCGAGGTTGCCACCAGGAAGGGCGGCACCCCCATGTCGATCAGGCGGGTGATGGCGTTGGGCGCGTCGTTGGTGTGCAGGGTGGAGAACACGAGATGGCCGGTGAGCGAGGCCTGGATGGCGATCTGCGCGGTCTCGGCGTCACGGATCTCGCCGACCAGGATGACGTTGGGCGCCTGGCGCAACATGGCGCGCAGAATGCGCGGGAAATCGAGCTTGATCTTGTGGTTGACCTGGCACTGGTTGATGCCCTCGAGGTGGTATTCGACCGGGTCCTCGGCGGTGATGATCTTGCGGTCGATGGTGTTGAGGGTGTTGAGGGTGGCGTAGAGCGTGGTGGTCTTGCCCGAGCCGGTCGGGCCGGTGACCAGTATGATGCCGTTGGGACGCTTGATCAGCGCGTTGAAGGCCTTGAGGTCGGTGGGGTCGAAGCCCATGTCGTCGAGCGACAGGCGCAGGCTGTCGCCGTCGAGCAGACGCATGACCATCGATTCGCCGTGCACCGAGGGCAGGCAGGAGACGCGCAGGTCGAGCGGCTTCTCGCCGATCTTGACCTTGATGCGCCCGTCCTGCGGCTTGCGCTTCTCCTCGATCATCATCCCGGCCATGATCTTCAGGCGCTGCACCACCGGCCCCTGCAGGCGCTTGGGCGCGGGGTCCATGGAGAAGCACACGCCGTCGATGCGGTAGCGGATGCGGAGATGGTCGGCCATCGGCTCGACGTGGATGTCGGAGGCGCGGTTGTTGAGCGCGTTGGTGATGATCTGCTGCACGAATTTGATGATCAGCGCGTCGTCGCCGTCGTCGCCGGAGCCTTCGCCCTGCTCGCGGTAGGTGATGTCCTGCGACAGCTCGCCGAGCATCTTGTCGAGCTTGGACTCCTGCAGGCCCCAGTTCTTGTCGAGGGCGGCGCGGATCTGGCGCTCGCTCGCCACCGCCACCTCGATCGACAGCCCGGTGGAGAAGCGCAGGGTGTCGACCGCCTCGAGGTCGAGCGGGTTGGTCATCGCCACCGAGAGCGTGCGCCCGCTGAGCGAGACCGGGCACACCAGCTTCTCGCGCGCGAGCTCCATCGGCACCAGTTCGACCACCTTCATCGGCACGTCGATGGTCTCGAGATCATAGAAGCGCATGTCGAATTGCTCGGCGAGCGCGCGCGCGACATCCTCGGGGGTGCAGGCCTCGAGCTCGATCAGGATCTCCCCGATCGGGCGCTTGTCGTTCTGCATTTGCTTGGCGAGCGCCGCCTTGACCTGGGCGTCGGTGACCGCCTCCATCTCGATCAGGATCTCACCGAGGAACTTGCGCATGACATCGGCTCCGCACGGGGTCGTGGCATGGTGCCATGCAGCAGGTTCTGCGCACCGCGCCATCTCCTCGACCTTCCGCGACTGTGCATGACGCTCCGATGACAGGGCGTAAACCGCCACCCTCTAACGGCCTGGGCCGCCGGCTGCGTCTCCGCCCGCGAACCCGCGGGGCCGAGGGGCGCGCCAGGCGTACTTTTGGCACGACATAAACTTGGGTGAACCGGCATCCTTGAATGCCGTTCATCCCGGTTGCCGCAACCGTCCTGCCGCCCGAGGTCCCTGTGCGCCCTGCCGCCCCCCTGAGCCCCGCCCCCCTCCGCCTGCTGCGCACTCTCAGGGCGCTGGGACTGGTGCTGGTGCTGCTGCTGCTGCAGCTGGCGGCGTCCGCCCTGCCGGGCGCGGACGTCGGCGCGCCCGGCGCCGGAAAAGGCTCGCCCAACCAGGCGGCCAAGGTCGATGCCCAGGGGGTGTTCGCCAAGCAGGCCGCCGCTGCCGGCAGCGTGACGCCGGGCGCAGGCCCGCGCCTCGCCGGCTCCTACATTTGGAGCGGGCGCGCGGACGAGAACTATAAGCCGTTCTTCCAGTGGGAGCTGCGCCTGGGCGGCGGCACCACCGCGCTCAGCGGCCTGAGCATGCGCCTGACCACCCTCGGGCCGGACCGCAAGCCGCTGGTCCAAGGCGCGTGGAAGCCGCTCGGCAGCCTGGGCGCCGGCGCCAGCCGCGACATCGACTACAAGCTCAATTGCCCGAACTTCCCCGCCTACCAGATCGAGCTCACCTGGCAGGGCGGCAAGGACAGCTGGATCGGCTGGGACAAGTACGCCGTGCCCGCCAGCCTGGGCGAGCTCGCGCAGGGCTCCTTCGTGGTCACCCTCAACCAGAACGCCGAGTACAGCGACAGCGCGCGCACCGCGGCGGTGACCTGGATGCTGTGGAACCTCGGTGCGCAGCCGGCGCATGACGTGGTGCAGACCGTGCGCTTCCTCGACGACAAGGGGCGCGAGGTGGCCAAGGCGGACTTCAAGCCCGAGAACGGCGAGGTCGCCGCCGGACTGGTCAAGGAGCAGCACTTCACCGCCAAGAAGATCCCGCCCTACTCCGCCATCAGCGTGGTGACCAAGCTCAGCGATGCGGCCTCGCTCGGCACCCTCGACGGGGGTTCCTTCACCGGGGCCAAGGATGTCGAGGTGGCCAAGATCCACCTCGAGGGCAAGAGCCTGAAGGCGCGCGTGCGCAACGGCACCGGCATGGCGCTCGCCGGGGTGGTGGTGTCGATCACCCTGCAGAACAAGGACGGCAAGGCGGTCAAGCAGCTCGAGCTGCCGGTCGGCAAAATCGCTGCCGACGAGGAGCGCGACCTCAGCATCGATATCAGCGGGGTGCCGGCCTGGATCGGCTACGAAGTCGGCTGGCACAACGACGCCGCCGCCGCCACCGCCAGCTCGCCTTGAACGCGGTGGGCGCCTTTGGCGCTGCGCTTCTAGGGTCGGGCATGGCGGCACCGCTCGCTGATTCCTTCTCTCGTATTCCTGGGATCTGGCCGAAAATCAGGTCGGATCATTTTTCGCTCGCGTACGAGCGCCCGGATTCACGCTTCGATGAGTTGGTTGGGCCGGCAGACAACCTGCCGATTCCAGAGCCGTGCACTCTCCACGTGCGTCAATTCCCCTATAAGCTAGGGTACTGTAATTGGGTACTTGAATATCAAGAAACCTGCGATTTCCACGGCAGCACGGCAGAATGTTGTCAATGAACTCGCATCGAGAATTCGGTTGGGTGGAATCCGGCAGCAGCGCGACGAGACTGAGATGCGTTGCGTCGATAGGATCTATAATGACCCATCAAGGCCGTCAAGCGGAGAGACCTGCGATTACTCATGCGACCAAGCCGACCATATGACTTTAAGAGATTCTCAGATATGCAAAATCCAGAAGCGAAGTACATGCGGGCATCCGTTCAAGAGTAAGCTCGCGCCCAAAATTCTTATAAACCATCAAAAATTTTAACGTTACGGTTTCTTCCCATTAACTCAGCATTACACAGCGATCTCAGGAATGAACACTTCTGGGCCAGCGTCGACTGCGCCGGCGCTGCCGGCCTCGACCGCAGCGTACGCGCGCGCGCGCTCACTGCCGCCGCGTTGGAGACGGCGGTGATGGTGCCGCTGCGCGCCCGGCGCCCGGCGCCGAGCGGGCGCGTGCAGGATCTCCTGCATGCGCTCGCCCTGCTCTGGCACGACCGCCATGACGCCGCCCATGAGCTAGTGCAGGCGCGCGAGGGCGACCCCGACGCCGACCTCCTGCACGCCCTGCTGCACCGCCGCGAGGGCGACTACGGCAACGCCCGCTACTGGTTCGCCGCTGCCGGTGCGCATGCGCTCTATGCCGCTGCCGCGCTCGCGGCGCCGGCGCGCGCCCTCGGAGTGGCCGCCGGCAGCGGGGCGCTCGACCCCGTGCTGATGGTCGAGGCGGTGCGCGCAGCGCTCGCCGGGGAGCGCGCGCGCGCGCCGGTGGAGGCGCTGCAGCACCGGGAATTCGCCGCCCTCGCCGCCCTCATCAGCGGCGGCTGAGTGCTGGTTTCGCTGCTCTGGCCAGGGCCCGCGGGTTGAGCACTGCTGCGCTTGAGAAACACCTTCCCTTGGTCGCAGTGCGTCTACCATGCGGCGGTCCTCGCGTGCCATCAGGAGCGCGGCGATGCTCTGGTCCACGACACCCTGGACGTCTCTGCCCGCCGCGCTCCCCACCCTTCCTGCCGCCCCGCCTGCGCGTGTTCCCCGCGCCGCCACCCCGCCCCCCACCGATGAGCAAACCCGCCTTCCCGACCCCGCTCCTGCCCGAGGATCTGCGCTCGCAGGGGGTGTTCGTTAACCTTGAGGGTGACTACTCCTACCTCAGCGACGGCTACTACCGCAGCATGGAGGCCG
>JAYVMM010000738.1:0-5699 GCA_043758975.1 Planctomycetota bacterium
GTGAAGACCCAGGTCTGGATTGCTATGAGCGTCTACGTCCTGATCGCGATCCTGCGCAAGAGGATGAACTTGGAGCATCTCAGCCTCTGGGATATCTCGTAGGTTCTGAGCCTGACGTGTTTCGAGAAAAGGCCGGTAAATTCGCTGTTTCATTACGAAAAATCGGTAAATCCGGAGACCCAGATCGGCAAACAGTTGTCATTTCTAGACTTATAATTGGACAGCAGTGAAACGAGATAAATGGTGATCAATACGGTAGATACGCCGCAATTAGCTTTTCTCTACCCATAGATTTTCCGGAGGAGGCCACTTTGTAGACAGAGTGGACAACGACTGGTCGAGGCAGCGGCAGCCATTTCAGCAGCTTATCCAGCTTCTCGAAGGTGAAGCTGACATCGTTCCCGCGCCGGTTCAGCCAGAACCTCCAGCGACGAGCAACTTCGCGAAGGAAGAGGCTGAGGCTGCGATAGTTCCCGGTTATGCCGTAGTAGGCAGTATGGATTAATGCCCGTCTCCCGGCCAATTGCGCTTACCTGGATGACCGTGCCGCTGCGGTCATGGCAGTAGAACGATTGGCGCAATCAGGATTTCCGCGCATCGCCTATGTGAATCTCTGGCAGATACAGGGGCGTACATTCGCCAGCCAGCATTACAGCATGCGTGATCGCTTGGCCGGCTACCGCCAGGCGATGGCTCGCCGAGGCCTGACAAGGCTCGAAATGGCTGGGACCGAAGATCGGACAGTCGCAGAGAGATGTCACGAAGTGCTGCGGTCCTCACCCAACCCGGTCGGCATCGTCCTTTATCATGCCGGCATGGCGCTTCCTTTCTTAACCGCCACCGCGACGCTCGGCTTACAGGTTCCTCGCGACCTCGCCCTGGCGACTTTCAGTGTTCGACCCGATGTCTTCGGAGGCCTCTAGATCGCCGGAATACAAGGTGCCTACTATGAGATGGGCCTCGCTGCGGTGGACCTCCTGCGACACTTGATTCGCGCTCCAGAGCGCCAGCAGCATGCGAGAAGTTTGTCTGGGGCCTGGCTCGACGGGGATACCGTACCTCCTCTATGAACCATCCTGATTATATCCGTATTGGATACATCATCCCCGGATCTTCTCGGGTATAGCCAACTGTAATCCTGCGCCGCGGACGCTGGTGGATAGGGGGCGCGTCAACGGTGGGGGTGCATCAAGGCAGGACGATGTCCGCGCTGTCGCCGGGGGCGATGATCTTCTCGACGGTCGGTCCTCCTGGCGCGCCGGCGACGATGCGCACGCGCGCGCCCTGGCGTTCGACGACCAGATCCCACATGCGGCCGAAGGCGCGTATCGAACGCAACGCCATCCCCGGCCACGCCGCGGGCAGGCGCGGTGTGCAGCGGAAACGGTCGAGGCCGGTTGGCAGGATGCCGAAAATGCCTTCGGTGAAGATTCGGCAATAGAGGCCGCTCTCCGAGGCCAGCTGGCTGCCCAGGGCTCCAGTCTCGACCGCATAGGGCACATGTTCCCCGAGCAGCCGCCGATGACTGTAGCGCGCGAGGTGACCCAGCGCCAGTTCGGTCGCTCCGGCCTGGAGCACGCCGCGCAGCCCATAGAGCGTGGAACGGTCCCAGAAGGTGCGGTTGCCGGCCTGGGTGGCGAGGCCATCGGCGGTCCACATGTGCGGAGAGAACAAGGCACTGATGGTGGCATCGCGCCGTTCCATCAGGCCCATGCACAGGGGCAGGCAGATCCACGAGCGCAGGACATCATTGCCATCGAAGTAGCGGTAGGTCTCGAATCCTTCGACGGTCGCGCCGAAATAGCTTTCGATGGATCTGGCGAGGATAACCGCCCGATTATCGTACTTCACCGCCTCGGCGGTCCGTCCCAGAGCGCGGCCGAGATCGGCTGCTGCGCGCAGGCCGCCGTAGTAAAGGCAGGCAGTCGAAAGGTTGGCTTTGCCGGTCGGAAAGCGTCCTTCGAGCTCATCGGAATTGGAAGAGATTGCGCCATCAGGACGCGTCTGCCGCCGGCAGTATTCGAGGCACCAGCTTATTGCCGGCCAGAGCTCCTCGGCGATGGCCCTATCGCCGCGTGCGAGGCAGAAGCGCGGGCAGCCATAGGCGTACATCGCGGCATCACCGCGGTCGCCTGCGCCGTTCCAGAAGCTAGTGCCTTCGGCGACGATCGATGAAGGTATGGCGTGGTAATCCGCCGTCATATAGGCCACGTATCCGCGATAGGTATCGAGCGAGGCCTGGTTGCCGCCCTGATCACCGAGGAAGGGAAAGAACGGGCCAGCGTATTCGACGTTGTCATTGCACCAGGTGGCGGCGTAGAAGGCCAGGCCTCCGGGCGCCAGCATCAACCCTCCGCGCGTCTTGTTGATGCTTTCGGCCACTCGGATCTTGGCCATGGCGAAGGTGCGATCGAGGACCGCATCGGGCGTCTCCAGGCGCAGCTCACCATGCAGCCCGTCGATGAAGGCGCGGCGCCCGGCCTCCTCGGCCTGCGCATCGATCACTGCGACCGGTTCACCCTCGAGGTGAGCTTGGAAGGTGACGGCGAAGACCATCTCCCTACCTGGCTCGAGGTCAGTGCTGGCGGGAGCATCGTGGCGAGCCGACATCACATTCACGCCGTACGGTCCTAATACGCGGTCCTCCAGGGCGAACGGGGCGACCGCCACCGTCACCAGCGCTGCGCCCGTGTTGCGCAGTGTCCAGCGCTCAATGACGGCGCGGGTTTCGGTGGCGGGGAAGGTGCAGCGCTCGACCGCGATTCCCCGGGCCGAGCGGGCCTGCACGGTCAACGTCCCATCGAGGACGATGGCGGCGGCGGTGAGAGCGCCGAGCGCGGCGCCATCGATGGAGATCGCCGGCTCGGACTCCGGGCCATAGGCATGGATGAGGCTGCCGTGGGTGTTGTTAGGGATGATGCGCAATGAGGGCCAGATCACGCTGCGCTTCAGGCTCACGGAGCGGTTGGCGGCGATTCGGTAGAACACCACCTGCCCGGCGCCGCGCCCGCCCTGTTCGATGAAGTCCTCATGGGCAGGCTGCTCGTCCTCGTCCACCTTCCATTTCGTGGTCGATCCGCTGCCCAGGGACCAGCGCTGGTGCTCGGGGATGGACGTGGCTGTGGGCCTCGTTCCGGAAACCAGCAGGGTAGCGTCCGCCCAGTCTGCGTGGTCGCCGCCGTTCCCGTCGCCGCCATCGCCCACGGTCAGGATCAGGGTATCGACCCCGCGCATGTCGAGATCGACTCGCTTGGCCGGTTCGCCGCCGTGCATTAGGCCGCTCCTCCAGCGCACGCGGCCATCGCCGCTGACGATGAACTCCACGCTGCCATTGCCCCCCGTCGCACCTTCCTCGTCATCGACGCCGACGCTGGCGGTGAAGCGCTCGGATCCGCCCTTAAGGGCGATATCGAGCTCGCCGGGGGCATGGGTGCCGAAGCCGTGCTCGAAGTGCTGATCGGCGATGCGCAAGTGATTGCCCGCAACCGAGCGGTCGATGCCAGGCTCACCCCAGCCCTGGCGGGCCTGGCTGAGGTCGAGCGTCGAAATGCCGACTTGCTCTGCAGCGGCGAGCGGGCAGAGCGCCGCAAGGAGCATGGCGGCCATTGCGGTCGGGCAGTTGCGGTCAAGCATACGGTCCCCTCGGTGCGGTCGAGCCTAGCGTGCCGGATCCGCCCACCAGCCATGAAATCCTCGCACCGTGATGCGATGGACTTGCAGGCTCAGCGGTTGCGCTTCCTGAATTCGCTCGGGGCGATGCCGACCACGTGGCGGAAGGCAGCGCTGAAATACAGCGGAGAAAAGCCCAGGCCTGCAGCGATCTCGCGGCAGCTCCGCTGCGAATTCAGGAGCTGAACCTGGGCGCGCCGCATGGCGTAGTGCAGGGCATGGCGCTGGGGCGTTGTCTTCAGGCTGGCGCGGAACAGGCGATGGAGGTGCGCGGTGCTGACCCCCGCATGTCGCGCGAGATCGCCGACCGAATGCATTCGCCCATCATCGCGTTCGATGAGCGGCAGAACGCGTTCGACCGCCGGGGGCAGCTCCGCCTCGCCGCGCTCTGCGCGGCTCGAGAGCAGCAAGGCGACCAGCAGCTGATAGGCCACGCCTGAGGCCAACCCATGCTGATCGCTGCTTGGACGGACGAAGAGCCGGCGCAAGCGACCGAAGAGTGCCAGTGCCTGGCGCGGGTTGCGCCACGCCACGAGCGCGGGGAGACGGGAGATGGTCTCCTCAGCGAGCGGGCCGGCCAGACCGACGTAGGCCTTGCGCACCGATCCCGCCACCGCCTGGTACTGGTGGCGTGAGCCGAGCTTGAGCAGGAAGGCCTCCCCGGCGCCGACCTCGACGTGCTGGCCATCCAGCTCGAGATGGATGATGCCGCGGGTGACCAGCTCGACGGCCATGATCGGCGAGCAGGCACGCTTGCAGATCTGGCCAGCTGGCCACCAGGACTCGCCGATCTCGGTCACCCGCAGAGGGAGGTCAGCAGGGCTGTGTCCGGCGAGAATGAAATAGCTGCGCTCCTGTCCGCTGCCATGGATGCGCTCACCTGCTGGAAGGGCTTGGCGCGCCAGCCGCGGCGGGGTCATGGTCGAGGCGCGGATTCTGGACGACCGGGCATAGGCCATGGCCGCATAGTGATGGTCGGCTCGGCGGGGAAAGCCTTCCCCATGGCGATCTTCCCGGTTCTGATGGGACGTTGCATTTTGATGTTAAGATTCAGTGGCGCTGTCGGGAATAGGGCTACCTGCGAAAGTCTTTCGATGCGCATCAGCATAATCCTCATTCTGGCCCTGTTCAACTTGCCGGTGCACGCCGGAGACTCAGAGCCTTTGAGCCGGAACGCACTTCTTAGGAACTACGAGTCGAGCATCCGTCCCGTTCTCAAGACCTTCTGCTATTCGTGCCACAATCCATCCAAGTCAAAGGGGGATATGGATTTACAGTCAATAAAGGACGGCAGCCAGGCGCTTGCCCGCACCCCGATCTGGCGCGAGGTCCAGGCACGGGTGGCAGCCCGAGACATGCCACCCCCCGAACAGGAACTGCAACCCCAGCCAGACCAGCGAGCGCTTATCGGACGTTGGGTCGCAGGTCTGCGCGCGCTTGAGCCGCCAGAAGCTGGCCGAGTCACCGCCAGACGCTTGAACCGCCATGAATACGACCTGACCGTGCGTGACCTTCTGGGTATTTCCGGCGCCTGGTCGCTGGACTTCCCGGCGGATAATGTGGCGAATGGTTTCGATAACCAGGGAGACATTTTGAGCATGTCACCACTGCAAATGGAACGCTATTTCGTGGCGGCGAGCTCGGCCATCAATGCGGTGATCGGCGTGCCCCAATTAAAGTGTATGTGGCGTGCGGATCAGCTTCCGGCCTTCATTGGCGGTCAGCCATCGCCTGGAGTCCCAGACGGTCACGAACGGACGTTCAGCGGACCTGCCCAGCTCCAGGTGCCATTCACCGCCTTGGCGTCAGGTCGGCACGCTTTTCGCATTCATATGGGCGCTGTGCAGGCAGGGGCGGAGAAGGTTCGGGCGGTCATCAAGATTGATGATGTGCTGATCAAGGACGTCCTCGTTACGGCCACGGCCAGTTCTCCGGCACCGACGCTGGTCAGCGTCAATCTCGAGCGCGGCCAGCGCCTACTCACCGTGATGTTTGCCAATCCAGGTGGCGATGAGCCGTCCTCTGCCGTA
>JAYVMM010000739.1:0-5733 GCA_043758975.1 Planctomycetota bacterium
CCTAAACGCCGCGATAGCCGCATCGGATCCCGCAAGGTACCTGTGTCGATTTGACTTACGCTAAACTCATCGGGAACCAGTGGGTGATCCCTGCGGTGATCGCGGAGCGATAGGAAGACATTGAATATCAAGGGGTTAACACAGCGAATGTCCTGTCTCTAATGCGATGTTTAGGTTCAATAGAACGCGGGAGATCGCCTCGACGGTGGTCACCATGAGCGTATCGCTGGTCTCGGCGTTCATCCCGCTGCTGCTGATGGGCGGCCTTGTCGGGCGGATGTTCCGCGAATTCGCGGTCACCCTCACCCTCACCCTCACGGTCGCGATCTCGATGGTGGTGTCGCTGACCACCACCCCGATGCTGTGCGCGGCCCTGCTCAAGCCGCAGAGCGCGTACCGGCATGGGCGGCTCTACCATGCCAGCGAGCGCATCTTCGACTTCCTCCTGCGCGGTTACCTGGCCGGGCTGCGCTGGGTGCTGCGCCACCCGGTGCTGATGCTCGCGGTCATGGCGATGACCGTGGGAGCCACCGTCATGCTGGCGATGAACAATTCTAAGACCCTGCTCCCGCAGCAGGACACCGGGCGCTTGATCGGCTCGATCATCGCCGACCAGAACACCTCCTCGCAGTCGATGTCGTCGCTGATCGCGCGCTTCATGCGCACGGTGTCGGAGGATCCGCGGTGGAGACCGCCATCGCGGTCTCAGGCTGGCAGAGTGGCAGTCCGCCCAACAACGGGCGCTTCTTCGTCACCATGAGGCCGCTCAATGAGCGCAAGCTCGGCGTCGACCAGGTCATCAGCCGGCTGCGCGGCAAGCCCTCCGCCATCTCGGGGGCGACGCTCATCCTCCAACCGGTGCTCGACCTGCGCATTGGCGGGCGGCGCTCGAACGCCCAGTACCAGTACACCCTGTGGGGCGACAGCCTCGCCGAGCTGACCAGCTGGTCGACCGCCATGCTCGTTAAGATGCGCGCCATCTCCGGGCTGGCAAACGTCAACACCGACCAAAAGAACGGCGGACTGCAGTCTGATCGCACCATCGACCGCCCGACCGCGGAGCGTCTCGGCATCAGCGCCCAGGCCATCGACCAGACCCTCTATGACGCCTTCGGCCAGCGCCAGATCGCGACCATGTACCTGCCGCTGAACCAATACCACGTGGTGATGGAGCCACGCCTCTGGCAGGACCCCAGCGGCCGGACTACCTGCGCGTGCGCGCCAGCGATGGCACCCTGGTACCGCTCAGCGTCTTCGCCAGCCACCGCACCGATACCACCGCACTTCAAGTCAACCACAGCGGCCAATTCACCTCGGTGACGATTTCCTTCAACCTGTTGCCCGGTTTCTCGCTCGGCAATGCGGTCAACGAGATCAGCGAGGCCGCGCGCACCAATGGCATGCCAGCGTCGATCTTCCCGAGCTTCTCCGGCACCGCGCAGGCCTTCCAGGATTCGTTCGACAACCAGCTGCTGCTGATCGTCGTCGCGATCGTCACCGTCTATATCGTCCTCGGCATGCTCTATGAGGACTGCGTCCACCCGCTCACCATCATCTCCACCCTACCCTCGGCGGGCCTCGGCGCCCTGCTCGTCTGCCATATTGACCTCAGCACCATGGCCTTCATCGGCATCATCCTGCTCATCGGCATCGTCAAAAAGAACGCCATCCTGATGATGGATTTTGCCCTCGATGTCCAGCGCCGCGAGAACCGCCCCGCCGCCGATGCGATCTATGAGGCCTGCCAGCTGCGCTTCCGCCCGATCATGACGACCACCATGTCCGCGCTCTTCGGCGGCATGCCGCTCGCCTTCGGCGGTGGCATCGGCGCGGAGCTGCGCCAGCCGCTTGGCATCGCCATCATCGGCGGCCTGCTCGTCAGCCAAATGCTGACGCTCTACACCACCCCGGTGATCTACCTCTACCTCGATCGCCTGCGCACACCCGGGCCGGTCGGCTGGCGGAGAGTGCGGGCAGTACTTGCGCCGGCGGCGGGCGGGCAGCCGCCTCCGGGCTGACGACCAAGTCTACGAATCGCTGCAATCGTTGCACGGCCATGGCGGAGGGCATCGACAGCGCGCCAGGTACGGGGTATGGTCGCTCATGGACTCCACCCGATCTGCAGGGCCTTGCGCCACGATTGCGCGCGGTGCCGCGCTGACCATGGCCCTGGCGGCGGCGCTCGGCTGGGCCGGCCCGCTATGCGGGCTTGACGAGCTCGAGCGCGAGATGGCGCGCCATGATGCCGAGGTGGCCAAGGCGCAGACCCAGTTCGACAATGAGGTCGCAGCCATCAATGAGAAGGCGCTGAAGATCTACATCCGCCTCGCCCAGCGCCAGACCAAGGCCGGCGACATGGTGCTGGCGGGTGCGAGCTGGAAGGAGGTCCTGCGCCTACAGCGGTCGCAGGTGGAGGCGCGCGCCTTCTTCTCCAATCTCAACACGCTCGACGCCGTGATCGCCGACCTCGACCTGCCGCGTGACCTGCTCGGCAATCCCATCGCCGAGGCCGATCTCGGGCGTCCGGCGCTGCAGTTCAGCTCTGACGGCGCACTGGTGCCCAGCCCGGGTACCGTGCTCACCAGCACATTCACCGTGCGCACCATCGAGCTGGTGATTGGGCGCGTTACCGGAGACGGCCTGCTCTTCGAGGAGGGCGGCCCGGCCAACGGCCAGGCCATCGGCCTGACCGGCATGGACCTGATCTACCTGGTGCGCGCCGACGGCAAGGCGGTGGCGATCAAGTCGCCCTTCGAGCGCAAGGCCGGGTGGACGCACATCGCGGTGCAGTTCAGCAGCGGCGAGATGCGCCTGTGGCTCAACGGCAAGCTGGCTGCGAAGGGCAGCGCCGGCTTCGCCGCCATCCCGCCGCATGGCGATGGCGGCCTGGGCAAGGGCAGCGGACCAAATCCTGGGGACTGGCAGGCGAGCTGCCAGTTCGCGCTCGCCGCCTTCCGCCTCAGCGGTAGCGCCCGCTACAGCGACGCGCTCCTGCCCGATGGCGCGATGGCGGTCGACAAGGCGACCCTGCTCTCGGTCACTTCCGACGCCATCCTCGCCGAGATGCCGGCGGGCGCGGCGGGCGCGGGCAAAGAGGTCAAGAAGACGGTGGCGAAGAAGGTCGGCAGCGCGCCGCCTGACGCCACCGTGTGGACGGTGGCCGGGATAGTCGAAATTATCCGATGAACAGGCCGAAGCGCGAAGAGCATTTGGGACATATTCTGCGCAAGTACGTGATCGGACTTTTTAATGTTGCACGTCTGCACCGTGGGCTTGGGAATCGCCCAATCGGATTGCGCGAGTGCGCCGATCATGACGCCAATTTCAGTGAAGACGACGTAGTCAGCACGCATCGATTGGGCGGATTAATCAAGGATTATGGATGGAAACAGGCCGCGCGAATAATTGACCCCTCACGCGTGAATAATTGACCCCTCCAACTCAATCACCGCCCGCTGGACGGCAGCGGCGGATGAGGTTGCGCGCCGCCCGCAGCGAACGGTAGCCGACCTCCTGCAGTGCGCGCCGGAGCGGCGCGCTGGCGGGTGGCGATGCCGCGCGGGGCAGGCCGAGGCGGTGGCACAATCCGGAGACGCGCAGGACCGACGGCGGCATGCGACGCACGCTTTCACCGCGGCGCGGCGGGCGTGCAGCCTGCTCGGCGTCGAGGCAGCGGCGTACGGTCAGGCGCATCGACAGCGTCGAAAGGCGCGGCGCGGCATGGCGCCGGCTGGCGGTGAAGAGCGGTTCGTGTGCGCGCGCCTGGCGCACGGCGAGGTAGCGACTCAGCGCGGCGCGCGCCGGCGCCGGCAGTGGGGTGACGACGTCGGCGCGGCGGTGGCCGCGCGGGCGATGGCGCAGGGTGCCGGCGATGGCATCGAAGTCCGCGACATCGGCGCGCTGCAGGGAGATGGTCTCGAGCGCGCCGCCGAACAGTGTCCAGACCAGGGCGCGATCACGAGCCGCGCGCTCATCTCGCCCGCCCAATCGCGCCACCAGCCGGCGCACCCCGGCGGCATCGAGCACCGCGCGCGGGGCGCTGCGCGGGTCGGTGGCGGCGGGGATCGCGGCGGCGATATCGGGGAACAGGCCGGCGGCGGCGGTCCAGCGGTAGAAGGCCTGGATGGCGTCGAGGCGGTTGTTCAGTGTCGCCACCGCCAGGCGCGGACGGGTGCGGCGCAGCCAGGCGAGGTAGGCGCGCACGGTGGCGTGGCCGGGGTCGTCGCAGGCGGCGACATCATCGAGGTAGTGCAGCCACAGGCGCAGGGTGCGCCGGTAGGCGGCCCAGGTTGAGGTGGCGACGCGCTGCGGTCGGGAGGTGCGCACGTCCCGCCCAGCCAGCGCGTGTTTGGCCAGCGCGGACCACCATGCTTCAGCCAGGCCGAGCTGGACCACGGCGACGCGCGCCGAGCTGGCGGCTGCCTTCCGCAGCACGCGGACATCGCCCGCGTCATTGCTCAATCCACGTTCGCGGGAGGTTGGCATGGTGGCTGGGATATCACGGCGGCGCTGCAGGACAAGCGCCGCGCCACCGGAGGCAATGTCTCATTGCGTTAGTACCGATGGGGGTCTTCCCAGCCCTCCCGCTGCCGCCAGCCGCTCGCCGGCGTTGCGTTTCTCGACAGCGCGGGACGCCGCTCGCAGACCCGCGAGCGAACGCGCCCGCTGATGCGCGCGGTGGGGGGCGCGAGCGGTTCCGGAGGCAGCCTTAGCCGGTGATCAGGCGCACCAGGCGATAGAGGCCGTAGAGTGCCGCCACTGCACCCACGGCGATGACCAGCGCGCAGGAGTACCCGCGGCGCGGGGAGTGACCGTAGTCCGGGAAATAGTCAGCGCTCCAGGGGATGGCGAATTCCCTGGCGGTGCGGCGGCAGACCGCGATGAGGGCCGCGATCACCGCCGGCTCGGCGCGCGCATCGCCGAGCAGCACGCGCTGCGCCAGCTCGGCGTGGCCAGCGGCCGCGGACAGCGCCCGCCGGACGCGCAGCACGCTGCCGAGGATGTACTGCCGCATGACTGGGTCATGGACCAGGAGCGGACCTGCGAGGTAGGCGAGGATGGCCTCCGGCGGGCGTCCGTGGTAGAGCTGGACGTAGACCGCCTCGCACAGCAGGGCGAAGCCCAGCACGGCATCCTGTTGCGCGATCAGCTGGATTCCGGTGCCGGTGGGGGTGACGCCGACCGAGGCCAGGTCCTTGCGCATGGCGCTGCGCAGCAGCGCCAGCTGGTCATCCTGGTCATCCATGGCACCACCGGCGGCGCTGGTAGTTCGCGTTCGCTGCGCTCAGCGTCCTTCGGCGCGACGCGGGGACAACCGCTGGTGGCGACCACCTTACTTGGCCTTGGGCTGGTCGCTCTTGGCGTCTGCGGTCTTGGCGTCGCCTGGCTTGGGGTCGGCAGCCTTGGCCTCGGGCGGGGCGGGGTAGGGCTTGCCGGTGAGCGCGGTGTAGTCGTCCTCCGCCTTTTTCAGGCGCGCCTGCTGCACCGGCAGGTCGTCCTTGGCCTTGGCCACCGCGGCCTGCAGGGTAGTGAGCTTGCGCTGGTCGGTGGCGACCACGCGGTCGAGGGTGCGCTGATCGTCGCTCGCCTTCTCATAGGTGGCGGTGGCGTCCGCGAGATCCTGGGTCGCCTGCTGCTGCGGAGTGAGCTGGGGCTTCTGGTTGCCGCGCCGCCCGCCAGGCGGCGCCGGCGCCGGCTGCTTGGGCTAGTTGGCGAGGTCGGCCAGCTTCTTGT
>JAYVMM010000740.1:0-3349 GCA_043758975.1 Planctomycetota bacterium
GCGGGATATTGGCGGGGTCGAGGCGCGGCAGGTAGATGGTGAAGGTGGTGCCGGCGCCTGGCTGGCTGACCACCTGGATGAAGCCCTGATTCTGGCTGATGATGCCGTAGACGGTGGCGAGGCCGAGCCCGCGACCGGCGCTCTCCTCCTTGGTCGAGAAGAACGGCTCGAAAATGTGGTTGAGGTTGGCGGCTTCGATCCCCCGCCCGCTGTCACTCACCATCAGCGCGGCATACCTCCCGGGTGGCACGCTGTCGGGGATGCCCTCCGCGTCCGCCGCGAGATCGACGGGCATGGTCCTGATGGCGATCTCCCCGCCGCTCGGCATGGCATCGTGCGCGTTGAGCACGAGGTTGAGCACCACCTGTTCGAAGAGGGCGGGATCGGCATGGATGTGCCCGGACTGGGCATGCAGATCGAAGCGGAAGCGCACGTCCTTGCTGATGCCGCCCTGGAGCAGCGGCTGGAGCTCATGGATGAGCATGTTGAGCGAGAAACCGCAACGGCGCATGGGCAGCTTGCGCCCGAAGGCCATCACCGAGCGCGTGAAGCCCCCCGCGCGGCGGGCGGCGTCCTGGATCACCTTTATGCGGCGATGAATCCCGGCGTCCATCCCGGGCTGATTGATGATCAGTTCGCAGTTGCCGATGATCACGGTGAGCAGGTTGTTGAAATTGTGGGCGATGCCCGCGCTCAGCCGTCCGAGGCTCTCAAGCCGCTCCAGCCGGCGGACATGCTCACCGTTCTGGCGGATGCTGCGCTCCCATCCTGTGCGATCCATGGCGTAGCGGATGGAGCGCTCGAGCAGGGTATGGTCGAGCGCGCGCTTGGGCAGGAAATCCTTGGCCCCATGCTGGATCGCCTGGTCGGCGAGAACCTCGTCGTTGAAGCCGGTGAGGATCACGATCGGGATCTCCGCCACCCGTTCGCTGATGGCCTCGAAAGTCGACAGCCCGCGGCTGTCGGGGAGCGAGAGGTCGAGCAGGATGATGTCGCACTCCTTCTCCCGGAGATGCTCGAGCGCCGTCGCGAGCCGTTGGCAATGGGTGATCTGGTAGCTGCCACGTCCGGTGAGGAGGAGTTCCTGCACCAGATTGGCATCGCCGGGATTGTCCTCCACCAGCAGCACGCAGATCGGATTGCCGTTCATGGTTGCTCCGCGTGCGGTCTGAAAGCAAGGCGGGTGCAGGCCCTGCCAGCGGCTGGGAATCCGCTCGGGCACCGCCCTGCCTTCACGCGTTGAACCCGGCCATCGACACCAGTTCCTCGGGAATCATGTCGGTGCGCAGCTGGCTGAAGAGCAGGGCCGAGGAGAGGTGGTAGAGATGCAGCGTGCGCAGCATGGCGTCGATCGATTCGGCATCGCTGAAGTGCTCATTGCTGTCGTCAAAGCGCATCAGGTCGAGCACCGTGAGGTCGGCGGCGATGATGTGGTTCGTCAACCCGGCGAGGTTGTGCTGCAGCTGGTCGAGTTCGTTGGCGACGGCGAAGAATTTGCGGACGATCCAGTCCGCCCGGTGATCGAGCAGGGACAGCACGGCGAGCAGTTCGTACTTATCGGCGCCGAGCGGCCCGAGATGGTTCTCCATCCCGTCGGCGATGGCCATCCAGCGGTCCAGGCGGCTGCGCACCGGGATGGTGTTCATGGTCAGGATGTGGGCGGCGGAGCGGAGGTGGAATCCGCTGGTCATCCCCAGCGCGCGCAGGTCCTGGTAGATCTCCTCCGACTGCCCCACCAGCGACTCCGCGCTCCCGGCGCAGAGTGAGAGCGCGGCGCAATGCGGCACGCCGTTGGTCCCGGTGAGCCACCAATGGTTCTTCTTCATGCGGTCGTAGATGTCCTTGATCCGCATCGCCTCGTCGCGACCGAAGGGCGCCTCGCGCGGCCGCATGTATAAGATGAGCACCGCCATGGTCTCGTAGAAGGAGGCCGCACGCAGTCCGGCATCGCGCAGGATGCTGATCGACTGGGTATGGTGGACGAGGAAATCGGCGAGCGGGACGTTCTGTCGTACCAGCATGGCGGCGACGACATGGCGCATCGGCGTGGCGAGGTCGCGGAACCACATCGCCTCCTTGAGCAGGAGCGCCGCGAGCGCGGTGATGCGCTCGGCGATATCCTGCGGCTCCTCGGGCGGAAGGATCGCCGCGTGCACGGCGAAGCGGAGCCAGGCGTAGTCGTGCGGGCGCAGGCCTTCGGCGCTGAGGGCGCCGGTGATCGAGCGGTAGCGGTCCAGCGGCATCAGGCGCGCAGGCAGGAGGCGACCGAGGTCTCCCGCCGCGGGAAACAGCTTGAGGGGGTAGGCGAGGCTCATGGCAGGCTCCTTGGGGCGGCAGCGGTGCGGGAGTGGCACCGCGACGCGCCCAGGTCGGACGGCAGGCGTGGACAGGCTGCGGGCAGGCGGACGTCCCAGGTGGCAACTTCTGGGCGCAGAGCGCGCCGTGAGTCCGAGGACCCAGCCGTTTCCCTCTCAAGCAGGGCATGCGTCAGCTGTGCCAATACCGCGCCCAGGGGTCATGTCACTGGGCAGCGGCCCAGATCTGGAGCTGCCCGAGGCCGCTGGATCTGATTGGAGTTATGCCAACGCCGCAGGCAGGGATGCAGTCGTCGCCGTCGCGGCCATCGGGAATGGCGCGTGCCGCCGCCAGTGCCCATGCAATTTGCAGCAACCGGCCACAGGCATGGCGCAATTTGCAGTGAACTGCAGTGCTGCCGAGCGTCGCGGCGGCACCGCCCTGCACCCGCTGGCCCTCGCCCGCGGTGCTTTACGCTGACCGGGGCTGGCCGCCCGCGAGCGCATCGGTGACCTGCATCACCGTGAGCTGGTCGAGGATGGCCTGGTTGGCCTCGAGCACCAGCCGACCGCCGTCGCGGCGCAGGACCGCGGTGGCGCGCACGATGAAGGCCAGGAATGAGGGTGAAGCGAGCACGGTGTCGGCGCCCAGGGCCAGGGTGATGATGGTCTTGCCGTTGCGCAGTGGGGGACGTGCCGATGCGGACACGGAGGCAGGCGCGGCGGCGGCGCCGCGGACGACCTACGAGCGTTTGCGTGCCTTGGGCTTGGCCTTGGCCTTGGGCTTGGCCTTGGGCGCGGGCTTGGCCTTCTTGGCCTTCTTGGCCTTGGGCGCAGGCTTGGCCTTTTTGGCCGCCTTGGGCGCCAGCTGCAACTGGACCTGATTGAGCCCACGGTCGGTCCGGATCAGCTGCTGATCGATGACGCCGATGGCCTTCTCGATCTCGACCCGCTTCGAATCCTGGAAGTGGAGGAGGGTGGACATCTCGGCGACGCGCTTCTCGAGAGCGGCGAGGCGTTCAGCATCGGTCAGGTTAGTCATGGCGGCACCGTAC
>JAYVMM010000741.1:0-2171 GCA_043758975.1 Planctomycetota bacterium
CCGCGGCGGCATCGGGCTCTGGCGCGCCGGATGCGCGCCGGAAGGCGTCCCTTCAGTACTTATCCCAGATCGCCTTGATTTGCGCGAGGTGCGCCTGCAGGGTTGGCAGCGTTTCGTTGGCGAAAGCGCGGAGATCGACGTCCTTGCCGTCCTTGGACTCGCTGGCGAAGAGGTCGACTGCCTCCTTGTGCGCCTTGAGCTGCAGCGAGACGTATTCCTTGGCGAAGTCCTTGTCCATGCTGGCGCCGAGCTTCTCCAGCAGCTCCCCGTGCTTCTTGTCCGGGGTGGGAGCGACCTCGATGTTCTTCTTGGCCGCCAGGTTGGACAGGGCACGGTTGGCCTTGCCATGGTCGTCGACCATTTGTTGAGCGAATTGCTGCTCCTGGCCGCCGACGGCGCGCTTGACCGCGATTTCCGAGCTGCGCACCTCGAACAGGCCGCCCTGGTTTGCCTTCTCGACGAATTCCTGATCCGCCTTGGAAACCGAGGGGGCGGCATCGCTGGCGACTATCTGGTAGGTCAGCGCGCCCAGCATGATGACGATGGCGAGTGGGGTGATGGACATGTGCGACTCCTTACCGATTTTGGTGTAGTGGACCAATGCGCGGGGAACGACAGCCCCGCGGTTGCGGGTGGCCATCGCCGTGGCGGGCGCAGGTCCGGATCGCTGAGCGGTCGCAGCGCTGGGGCTGCGGCGCCAGCGCGCCACACCTGCACGTGAGCGCACGATGTGCCAAGGATTCTCCGCGGGCGACCCACGCTGCGGGCTCCGCCATCGCCTTCCCCCTGCTCGACTCCGCCAGGCAGACGAGCAAAGTGCATGGGCCCCGTGCGATCCCCCTGGTATTCGGCATGGTGAGCGCGCCGTGAAAGTTCGACAGGTTCCCGATGCATGGGAGTCCTTTCTCCTATGTATCATCCGGCACCATCCCTGCTCCCAGGTCGTTGCGCTGCAGCAACCATGCCCATGGTCCCTGGCACCGGCACGTGCCGCGGCATGCGCACGCATGTCTAGGACCACCCTCTATGCGGCGATCGTGGTACTGGCGCTCGCGGCTTACACGCTGAGCTATTGGTGCTGGCGAGAGGTCAGAGCGAATAACATGGGATGCGGATTCATGCTTTATGCCAAATCTGAGAATGAAGTGATGGGTCACATCAGCGATTTCGAGTACAATTGCTTCTATCCCGCCATCTATATCGAGGCCGTGTACATACGGCACATGCCGTCCTATTTGATCATGCATAATTAAAACCGCTCCCCTGCCGTGCCGCAGGGCATGGCTGGCCTGTACCGGTCGAGCCGTCGGTCGCAGGGTGGGATCTGGGCGTGCGCCTGGACGGGTGGTGGAAGCAGGCGGGGCTGCGTGCCTGCAGCGCTTGACCTGGACCAAGAGCGGTTTATCCCCCATCAGGTCCCCCCGCATGCCGCCGGGAGGCGGGAATAAAATCGGGGCGATCACGGTCATGCATCAGCGGGGAGCCATGCCACCACTAGCACAGCCGCCGGGGTGGTGATGGAACACGCCGTCCGGGAACGTTTTGAGCGCGAGATCATGCCCCACCTCGATGCCGCCTACACCCTCGCACGCTGGCTGATGCGCGACGCGCATGCCGCCGAGGACGTGGTGCAGGACTCCATGCTGCGCGCCCTGCGTGCACTCGACGGCTGCACGGGAACCAATCCGCGCGGGTGGCTGCTCGCCATCGTCCGCAACCAGGCGCTGACCTGGCTCGCCCGCCGGCGACCACAGGAGCTCACTGAGGACGACAGTGGAGTGGCTGGGCCCGCCGCCACCACCGACGCCGCGCCGGACCGCGCACTGCTCGCCGCCGAGCGCAGCGCAGCGCTCACCGAGGCGCTCAATCGCCTGAGCGTGCCCTTCCGCGAGGTGGTAGTGCTGCGCGAGCTCCAGGGCCACTCCTACCAGGCCATCGCCGACCTGGTCGGCGTGCCCATCGGCACCGTGATGTCGCGCCTGGCGCGCGCCCGCGCCCAGCTCGCCGCCGCTCTTTGTCCCCTCATCGCGCAGGAACGTTGACATGGAGTGCGCCGACTTCGCCCGCGACCTGAGAGCCTACCTCGACGGCGAGCTCCCCCCCGCCGCTGCCGCCGCCGCGGCCGCGCATAGTGCCGGCTGCCCGTCCTGCGCCGCCCGCGAAGCGCGCGA
>JAYVMM010000742.1:0-2919 GCA_043758975.1 Planctomycetota bacterium
AGGTCTCAACCAGCGTGGTTACGGTCGGCGACGGAGGCCTGATCCTGCACGTGCATGGTCCGCTCAACTACCTCGTCGTCGCTCCGCTCGGCGTTGACCTGGCGCTGCACGCCGGGGACGGTCCCGACCATTAGGCGCAGCGGTCGCCGCGCCTCGGCCCGGCCCGGCTTCAGTCCGCGCCCGAGTTTCGTCCTTGGAGCCTGAAGAACAGGCGGTCGAGCAGGCTGGGATAGAGCAGCTGCGCCATGTGCGCCCACCCTCGGCCATGCGCGCCGCCGGGATAGCCCTCGCGCTCGAGGACATGGTAGATGACATTGCGCACCAGCACCTCGTCCGGGCCCAGCGGAACCATGGTGGGCAGGGTGGTGGCAATCAGCGAAGGGAGAGTGGGCAAGAAGGACAGGTGCTCATAGGGCGCGTCGTCTCGCCCATACTCGCAGCGAATCAGGCGCTTGTTCCCTGCCCCATCTTGCACGCCGAAGAGCAGCCCCCCGTCGCCATAATCCATGAAATCCAGGGGTATCACCTGGATCGGCAGGACCATGCGCGTGCCCTGGATCGACCACGGCTCCGGCGGGGACACCTCGGCGGGCACGGGATGGTGGACCACCGCCCAGCATGCCACAGCCAGCAGCGCGATGAGCGCGGCGGCGCCGGCGAGGATCCTGGTCTGGTGGGGGGATCCGGCCATCGCTTCAGCGCACCACCGCACCCGCCGCCATCACTTGAGCCGCCCGGCGATCTCCTGGCGCAGGGCGGCGAAATCCCCCACCGCCAGGCCGTGGAAGGATTCGGTCACCGCGCCCTGGGCGTCGAGGGTGCCGCGCTCGGCAGCGCCGCTGAAGGCGCCCTCGAGCAGGAGCGCGATCTGGCGGCGGGCGGGGTCGTCCGCGAGCAGGCCGAGCTGGCCGGCGAGCAGGCGGACGTACTCCACGTCCTGCTCGCCGCGGCGGTAGGCCTTCAGGCGCAGCGAGGCGCATGGCCCGGCGATACCCTGCGGGGTGCCATCGTAGAACACGCAGGTCTCGGCGGCTTCACCCCAATTGTGCGCATCGCCGAGGGTCAGCCAGGGCACGAAGCCGTCGACGCCGCGCGCATAGAGGTCGAGCGCCTGGCGTTCGATGGTGTAGGCGCTCTCATTCGCGGGCGGCGCGCTGCCGTAGGTCCACACCCGCTGCCCGTAGCGCTCGCGCCAGCCTTCGAGCCAGAGCGGGAAGTCGGCGAAGCCGCCGCTGACGTTGAGGTCGAGCAGGCGGTCGAGCGTATCGCGTCCCCATTGCGGGCGCGAGATGTCGGCGCGGAAGAGCACCCGGTGGCGGTCGCCCTGCTGGGCTTGGCGGATGAGTTCGCCGAAGAAGGCGAGGGCCGAGAAGTCGTCGATGTGCTGCGGCTCGTCGAGCAGCCAGAAACTGGTGCCCTCGCCGTCGCGCTTGCGCTTGGGATCGTACTGCTTGTAGAAATACTTGTCGTTGAGGTAGACCTGGAAGGAGGTCTGCCAGCCCTTGGCGATGACGTGCTTCTCGAAATCGCGCATCACCGCCACCCACTGCTGCTGGTAGAGCGGGCTGAAGCCCTCGCCCACCGGGCCAGCCCCCTGCCAGTGCTCCTCCCAGCTGAGCTGGTTCCAGCGGTAGCCGGTGGCCATCGGGGTGGGCCACGATTCCATGAAGGGCAGGTAGAAGTGCTCGTAGGGCACCCCCGCGCGCGCGCTCCCGGCGAAGGCGCTGCCGTCGAAGAGCGGGCCGAAGCGCTGGTCCCAGGCGCTCCAGTCGGACACCGTCATGTCCGCCCCATGTCCTTGGAGCGGCCAGGCGATGCCGTCCTGGAAGTGCGCGCTGTGGCCGTAGCCGAGCACCGCCAGGGTGGTGCGGTGCTCATGTGCCATACGGAAGAAGGCGCGTTCGCCCGCGAGGAAGGCTGGGCTGCCGCCGGGGCCGTAGTATTCGCCGGGCGAGCTGTAGGCGTTCATCGACCACTGGAAAGCGGTGGTCTGGGGCATGGTGGCGCCCGCCACCGTCAGGGTGAGCGTCAGCCGCAGCGGCTCGCCGGCGCCGGCGCCGGTGGCGACGTCGAGGATGCCGGTGTAGGTGCCGGGCGCGGTGCCGTCGGGAACCAGCAGCTCGGCGTGGATGGACTGCACGCTCTGGCCCGGGACCGCATTGCGCGCATCGGGGATGCGGAAGCGCTCACCGGTGGCGAGCGGCAGCAGGGGGTCGCCGTACCACGCGCGGGCGTCCGTGCCGACCTTCTGATACCACACCCGCGCGAGGCGGATGGCGCTCGCCGCAATCTCGCCCCCGGCGGCGCTGCGTAGCGCGTGCGGGGTGACCGACCAGTCGTGGCCTGCGCCCTGATTCTGGCAGGCGAGAGCGAAGCCCGTCCACTCGCCGCGCAAGGCGTGCACGCTGATGGTGCGCTGCGCGCCGCTCCACTGCGGGTTGGCCTGGCTCCACGCGCCCGCCGGCTCGCCCTCGTAGGCCACCCCGGGCTCCTCATAGGCATTGCCGGTGATGGGATTGACCTTGGCTAGCTCCGGGGTCGCCCACACCCGCCCGTTGGCATCGCCCGGGGGGGCGCCGGCGGCGGCGGCGGGGAGTGGTACGGGATGCAGGGCCTGAACAGCGGAGAAGGCGGCGGAGGCGCTGCCGGTGGCGCGCCCCAGCGCCAGCACCACGCCGCCGCGCCCGACCACCTCGACCTGGAAGGTGCTCTCACGGCTCGGCGGCTGGCAGCGCAGCAGCGCCAGCCCCGGTTCGCCCGCGAGCGCGGGGGCGGGCAGCATCCAGCGCGGCAGCTCCTGCGCTTGACCGCTGCTGTCCAGGCGGGAGAGGCGGTAGCCGAGCACAGCGGCGGCAGCAGCGGCATCCCGCGGCCCCGGCCAGGCCACCGCCACGCCGCCGCTCGCGCGGTCGGCCCCGG
>JAYVMM010000743.1:0-4702 GCA_043758975.1 Planctomycetota bacterium
CAAGTCCTGGCGGCGGAATGGCGTTCGCCAAGCGCACGGCGAACCGTGCGGGAGCGATGGCGTAACATCAGTTAAAACAAAGATTTGCGGAACCATTCCAGCCCATCGACGGCGCTGGCCGTGGTCTCTCAGGGGGCGAACGGCAGAGCCCGTCTCCGCCCGCACCAGGCGGCGGCGGTCAGCCCCAGCAGGGCGCCCCAGACACCCGAGCCGCAGCGTCCGCCGCCTGACGTGCTGGAGGTGCCTGATACCGGGCTGCCGGTCGGTGGCGATGAGGACGTACTGGCGCCGACCGTGAGCAGGAAGGCGGTGGTGCCGTGGCTGATGCCGTCTGTGACGGTGAGGGTGATGGTGGTGGAGCCGGAGGCTCCGGTGAGCGGGGTGGCCGTCAGCTGCCGGCTGTCCCCGCTGCCGGAGATGACGATCGCGGCGTCGGTGACCAGCGCGTGGTCGCTCGAGGTGCAGCTCACGGTCAGGGTCGCGCCCGGATCAGCTCCGTCGCTAAGGGAGAGCGTCAGTCCGGTGAGCGCCCCGCCGACCGCGATGGTCTGCGCCGGGATCGCTGCGATGGCTGGGCCGCCGCTGGATCCTCCGGAACCACTGCTGCCGCCGGAGCCCCCGCTGCCACCGCTTCCGCCTGTACCACCAGAGGAGACGATGGTGGCGCTGCCCGGCTGTAATGCGGTGATCAGGGTGCCGCTCGCATCGTCGCCGCTGATCTCCCAGAACATCACGCCGCCGAGCTGGCGGGTTACGATATAGGACATCTTGGACTGCAGCGCGGTGGGGTCGTCGAAGTTCCACCACACCCCGGAAGCCGGTTGGTAGACCCAGTAGGCCAAGGTGGTGGCATCGCGGTAGGCGGTGCCGCGGAAGGATTTCAGCACGTTGTAGTTGTTGACCCCGGTCTGCACTGTGCCCGGGGCGCCGCCGGTGGAGGTCTGGAACAGGCCGTTGCCGTTCGGGCCCTGCGGGACCCCTTGCCAGCCGCGACCGTAGAAGGGGACGCCGAGCACGATCTTGCCCGCCGGGACGCCGGCGGCGAGGTAGGCGGAGACCGCGTGGTCGCCATTGTAGTGGAGCGCGGCGTAGGGGTCGTCGGGGCGGGAGTAGAGCGCGGCCTGGAAGCCGGTGGTGCTTTCCCAGGCGCCGAAGAAATCGTAGGCCATGATGTTGAAGTAGTCGAGCGAGGCGCTGAGCGAGCCGAGCTGGATCAGCGAATACTTGTCGCTGCCCGCCGGCAGTGCCGCCGAGAGCAGGTAATGCCGGCCATCCAGGGTGCCCTGCTGGTCGAGCGCACGGCGCAGGGCGGCGAGCAGGGCGGTGTAGTTCTGGGTGTCGGCGGGGCTGAAGTTGGTGGTGTCGCCGGCGGTGGCGGGATATTCCCAGTCGACGTCGATGCCGTCGAAGATCCCCGGCACGGTGAGGCCGGGCGCGACATTGCCCTGGATGTACATCGCCACGCAGGAGGCGGCGAAGGCCTGGCGGCCCGCCGCCGTCATCGCCATCGCCGAGAATGGGCCGGACAGCGTCCAGCCGCCGACCGACATCATGACCTTGAGCCCAGGGTGGCGGGCCTTGAGCTTGCGGAGTTGATTGAAGCTGCCGCACAGCACGTTGGCGGCGCCTGAGACCGGATCGGCGACGCCGTCGACGCTGTCGGCGGCGCTGTACGTGCGCTGGTAGTCGGCATAGGCATCGGTGGTGGCGACCTGGTTGCCGGCGCCGATCTGGGCGAAGGCGTAGTTGATGATGGAGAGCTTGGCCGCGCTGCCACTGGTCTCGATGTTCTTGACCAGGTAGTTGGCGCCGTAGACATCCCACTGGGCGAAGTAGCCGATGGTGACCGGATCGGCGGCGCTGGCTGGCGCCGCCAGGGCGAGGATGAGCGGCAGCACCAGCAGCGAGATGGGCACCGCGATTCGCGCAGGGACAGGATGGGAGGGTGAGGTGGTCATGACGCCGGTCTCCATGGCGGTAGCAGCGCGCGATGGGTGCGGCATGATGCAAGCCGGACCACGCGACGCATCGCGGCATGGTATCGGCGTTGGTACGTGGGCGGGTGTAGCCGGAGGAGTTGAAGCGCTTCTCATCCGACGATGGCGGACGATGTGCTTTTACTGCTGACACACCGGCCAGAATTTACGGATTGAGACAAGTCCCTGGATGTATCGCTTAATCACCATGCGAATTGGTGTCGAGCAGGTAGGAGCTCATAGCAACGTACGAGGATGAACGCTGCCGTGCGTGGGCCTCTCGATCGGCCCGTCTGTCCATGATCCCGCCAACTCGGGTATATCGACTGGCCAGCGTAGGCGTCGGAATCAGTGAGCGCGGCGGGTAGCGGCAGGCGTCACGGGTCGTTGGCGGCGATGCGCAGTCCGAGAAAGAAAAAACGCGTCACTGGCAGGTACTTGGTGCGGGTGGCAAGATGCCAATCGGCCTCCGGCGTGCTCCAAGCGCCACCACGGGCGACGCGATAGATGCCTTGCCAGCCGACGGGATCGACCACCGCCTCGATCGGGTAGGGCATATAGAAGTCCTGGCACCATTCCAGGACATTGCCGAGGGCGTCGTGGAATCCCCAGGGATTCTCCGGCGCGCCGCCGACCGCATGAGTCTGCTTGCGTTCGCTGTGCATGCTCGCGCTCGCTTGGGCTTGGACGGCAGAGCTGCCAGCACGCGCGGCGTACTCCCATTCCGCTTCCGTGGGCAGGCGCAGCACGGGCACCGGCAGCTGCGCATTCATATGCTGCAGGAACAACTGCGCCTCGTTCCAGTTCACGCTTTCAACCGGCAACTCGGGTCCCTTGAAGGTGCTGGGATTCGCACGCATGACGGCGTCGTAGAGGCGTTGGGTGACCGGGGTGTCGCCCAGCCAGAAGCCATGGCGCAGGGTGACGCGCAGCGGGCTCTCATCCTCGTGGTGCCCGGCATCAGCGGCAGCGCTGCCAATCAGGAAGGTGCCTGGCGGGCAATAGCGCAGGCGCTGAGTCGCCGCACCGACTGCGAGGTCGGCCCAGCGACCATGGTCATCGTCACCATGGCGGGACGCCCACACCGGTTTGGGCCATGCCGGCTCGCTCGCAATGGGCGGCGTGACGGCCACCGTCACGACCGGGGATGCCGATTCTGTCGGCGCTGTCGGCACGGTTGGCACTGTCAACACTGTCAACAGTTTGGCGCCAATGCTGGCAGGAGAAGCGTCGCGGGCGTGCCACCACCAGGCGCTCAGCAGCACGGCGCCGGCCAAGAGGCCGCACAGCAGCCAGGCGGCGCGCCGCACGCCGCCATGCGCCGGCGACGGCTCCTCGGCGAGCACCGCATGCGGCTCCGGCGGAGTCGGTTCATTGAAAGTATCGATGTGGCCGTAGACCGTCTTGGTGCCGGGGCGGTGCGCATGTGCCGGATTGGTGTGGCGTCGGGTCTCGAGCAGGGTGGCGTGCATGGGCGCGAAATCGAACTGCAGTCGCTCGAGGTCCTCGCGCAGCTGCACCGGGGTGGCATAGCGCGCCTGGCGGTCCTTGGCCATCGCCTTGGCGATCACCGCGGCGAGGCCGGAGGGCAGGGCGGGATCGAAGTCACGCGGATCGGGCACCGGCGCATCGAGGATCTGGCGCTCGAGCTCGTCGCGGGTGGGGGCGTCGAAGGGCGGGTGGCCGGTGGTGGCGATGAAGAGGGTGGCGCCGAGGGCGTAGGTGTCGACGCGGATGTCCGGAGCCTGGCCGATGCCGAGCTGCTCCGGGGCCAGGGTTGCGAGCGTCGCCGGCAGCGAGAGCGGGGCATGCGCCTCGTCTCCGGCGAGTGAGCGCGCCAGGCCGAGATCGGCCAGCTTCACCGTCTCTTCCTGGGTGATGAAGATGTTGGCGGGTGCGATGTCGCAATGTGCCAGGCCGGCGCGGTGGATGCCTTCGAGGCCGCGCGCGCACTCGATGAGGATGCCGAGCGCATCCTTGAGTGGCAGTCGACCACCGTGGCTGGCGAGGTGCTGGCCGAGATCGCTGCCGGACATCAACTCCAGCGCCTGGTAGACCACCCCGCCGACTTCGCCGACATCGTAGCAGGTGACGACGTTGGGGTGATGGACCGCGCCGGCGGCGCGTGCCTCGCGAACGAAACGTTCGGCAAACCCGGGTTGGCGAGCGAGATCGGGAGACAAGACTTTAAGCGCCACTTCGCGCTGCAGCGACAGCTGGATCGCTCTATAGACCGTTCCGGTGCTGCCGCGACCGATGATCTGCAGCACGTGATAGCCGCTGATCGCGATGCGCTCATCGTTGCTCGGCGGTCTCGACTCGCGCGGGGAGCTGGCGGGCTGAGCCGGGCGAGTGCTCGATTGCGGCTGAGCTCCCTTGCCGGTCTTTCCAGGCATTTTGCGCAACGGATCGCCGGATGTCATAGCATTAATTGAGCAGCCAGACGTTGCGCACTACGCGCCGCATCTCCCGCACTTCGGCATGATGGCAGATGATGTGAAGAATAGGCGATTGGCGCATGTGGGTCCGATGCAGACGCGCGCGTGACGGCAGGAATTCTCAGTCTCTTCATCAGATCTTTCCCGTTCCACGCGACTATGCCCGGACCAGCGTGCCTGCCGTGGCGGCAGGCACTGGGCGCCCCAGACCACGCGGAGATATGCCATGCGTCAGCTCCTCTTCTTCGCACTCTGTGCGTTCTATCCGTTAGTGGGTTCCGAAGGCGG
>JAYVMM010000744.1:0-2449 GCA_043758975.1 Planctomycetota bacterium
GGTTCGCGCATCCTCACGCCCTTGGCGCTGCCCGACCCCGGGCAGTGCACGCATGCCTGGCACATCTACATCGTGCTGCTCGACCTCGCCCGCCTCGGCCTCGCGCGCGCGGAGGTGGTCGAACGCTTGGAGCTCGCCGGCATTGGCACCGCGCTGCATTTCCCGGCGGTGCATAGCCAGAGCTACTATGCCGCCCGCTACCCCGACACCCGCCTGCCGGTGAGCGACGACATCGGCGCACGCCTGCTCACCATCCCGCTTTTTCCCGGCATGACCGAGCGCGACGCCGAACGCGTGGCTGGCGCCTTGCGCGCGCTTGAGCAGGCGGGCGGGCGATGAGCATTGATGCCACCAGCGCCCTGACCCCCGCCGGCGGCGGCGGCGGCGCCGCCGACAGCGAGCACATCACGTTGTCGGTGGTGATCCCGATGTACAACGAGGAGCGCAACATCCCCGCACTCTTCGCCCGTCTGTTCGCTGTCTGCGCCGCTCTCAAGGTGCGCTGGGAAGTGGTGTGCATCGACGATGGGTCACGCGACGCCACCGCCCGCCTGGTACGCGAGGAGCAGGCGCGCCATCCCCAGCTGGTGCTGGTGCAGTTCGCGCGCAATTTCGGCCAGCACGCCGCCGTCACCGCCGGCTTCGCCAATTCCCGCGGCGACTGGATCATCACCCTCGACGCCGACTTGCAGAACCCCCCGGAGGAGATCCCCAAGATGGTGGCGCTCTTCGTCGAGGGCTATGACCTCATCAACTCCGTCCGCCTCGAGCGCCAGGACACCTGGTTCCGCAAACGCGCCTCCAAGCTCACCAACCAGCTGGTGCGGCGCATCAGCGGCATCCACCTCTCCGACTTCGGCTGCATGCTGCGCGGCTACTCGCGCGAGATCGCGCAGGCGATCGTCAGCTGCCGCGAGTACAAGACCTTCATCCCCGCGCTCGCCTCGCTCTTCGCCCGCCGCCCGACCGAAATCGGGGTCGCGCACGCTGCGCGCGCCGAGGGGGTGTCGAACTACTCGCTGCTCAAGCTGCTCTCGCTCCAGCTCGACCTGATCACCTCGTTCTCGGTCTATCCACTGCGCCTGCTCTTCCTGGTCGGTACCCTGCTCGCGGTGTGCGGCATCGTGCTCGGCGTCTTCATGCTGCTGATGCGTCTGCTCTACGGCTCGGCCTGGGCCGCCGACGGCACCCTCACCGTGCTCGGCATCCTGATGATCTTCACCGGCGGCCAGTTCTTCGCCTTCGGCCTGCTCGGCGAGTACATCGGGCGCATCTTCCAGCAGGTCCGCCTGCGCGAGCCCTTCATCGTGCAATCGGTGGAGCGCCCGGGCGAGACCGTGCGCCATCCACGGGTCGAGCAGCCGTGAGCGCGCCGGTATGCGTGGCGCTGGCCTACGGCCATTTCGGCTGCGCCGGCATCACCGCCCTGCTCAAGGCCGGCGCCTACCTGCCCCTGGTCCTCAGCCATCGCGACAACCCCGACGACAACTGCTGGTGGCCATCAGTCGAGCAGCTCTGCCGCCGGCACGGCATCCCGGTGCTGCTCGACGCCGCCCTGACCCCGGACAGCGCCGCCTTCGCCCGCGCGCGCGACCTCGCCCCCGACTTCCTGTTCAGCTTCTACTACAAGCACCTCATCCAAGCGGAGGCGCTCAATCTCGCCGGGCGCGGCGCCTACAATCTGCACGGCTCGCTGCTGCCGGCCTTCCGCGGGCGGGCGCCGATCAACTGGCAGCTGGTGCACGGCTGCCGCCGCAGCGGGCTGACCCTGCACGAGATGGTGGTGCGCGCCGACGCCGGGCGCATCGTTGGCCAGACCGCGGTTGAGGTCGGCGCCGATCAAGATGCCTACGGGCTAACCCAGCAGCTGCTCGCAGCCGCTCCTGCCTTCCTGGTGCGTACTATCAGGTCGCTCTTCGCCGGCACTGCCCGCGCGGTGGTCCAGGACCTCGCCCAGGGCTCGGTCTACCCCGGGCGGCGGCCCGAGGACGGGCGCATCGATTGGCGGAAAAGCGCGCGCTCCATCCACGACCTGGTGCGTGCGGTGGCGCCGCCTTGGCCCGGGGCCTTCACCTACTTCGGCAATGAGCGCCTGCTGGTCAATGCCGCGCGCGTCTGCCGCGAAGCGGGCCGCCTCGCCGAGCCCGGCACCGTACTGAGCGACCGCAGCATCAGCTGCGGCGTGGGCGCGCTCGCCCCCACGGCGCTGTTCAACGCCTGGTCCCAGCCACAGCAGCTCTCGCCTGGCACCAGGCTGTCCATCCCCAACGGAGTGTCATGAAAGTCCTCATCCTCGGCGTCAACGGCTTCATCGGCTCGAACCTCACCTCGGCCATCCTGCGCGATACCGATTGGGAGATCTTCGGCATGGACATGGCGAGCGACAAGCTGGGCAGCGCCACCAAGCACCCGCGCTTCCACTTCCTCGAGGGCGACATCACCATCAACA
>JAYVMM010000745.1:0-3045 GCA_043758975.1 Planctomycetota bacterium
GCGAGCGTGTGCTCACCATCCAGGCCCCGCGCGGCAACCTCTACGACAGCGATGGGGTGCCCCTGGTGGTTTCGGACGGCACCTGGATGGTCACCGCCGATCCCCTCTACATGGACGATAAGCTGCGCGCCACCATCGAGCTCAGCCGCATCCTCGGCAGCGGGCGCGACGAAATGCGTAAGCAATTCGAGGTTCCGCGCAATGGGCGCACCATCGCCAAGGGCATCGACGACGACCATGCCGAGCTGATCCGCAAGCTCAATCTCACCGGCATCTACGTGCGCCGCGAATTCACCCGCCGCTACCCGGAAGGAGCGGTTGCCGCCCAGGCCCTGGGCTTCGTCGCCGCCGATGGCGGCGGCGGCGGCGGCCTCGAGCACCAGTTCGATGCCCTGCTGCGCGGCACCGCGGGCAAGGAGTCGATCACCATCGACGCCCTCGGCAAGCCGAGCCTGACCGACGCGCTCAGCGTGCCGGCGCAGCCCGGGGCCAATCTCCAGCTGACCATCAACCTGTGCATCCAGCGCGAGCTCGAGAAGGTTCTCCTGGAGGAGGTCGAGAAGAGCCAGCCGGCGAGCGCGGCAGCGGTGATCATCCGCCCCACCACCGGCGAGATCGTTGCCATGGCGAGCTGGCCGACCTTCGACCCGCGCGCGCTCGGTAGCACGCCCGCCGCCAGCTTGCGCAACAACGTCACCTCCTTCGTCTACGAGCCGGGCTCGACCATGAAGCCCCTGGTCGCGGGGGCGGCGGTCGCCGAGGGCCTGACGCACTGGAGCGAGACCATCGATTGCGAACGCGGGTCGTGGACCTTCCATGCCGGGCACGCCGCGCGCACCATCCACGAATCGACCGGCGGCCATGGCTTGCTCAGCGTGACTCAGGGCATTGCGCTGTCGGACAACATCCTGATGGCCAAGCTCGGCATCCGCATGGGCCCGACGCGGCTCTACCATTGGGAGACCAGCTTCGGCTTCGGGCGCCGCACCGGCGTCGCGCTGCCGGGCGAGGACGGCGGCATCATGCTGCCGGAGAAGAGCTGGTCGGTGATCGGCTCGTGCATGTCGGTGCCGATGGGCCACGAGATCGCGGTCACCCCGCTGCAGCTGGCGATGGCGCATGCCGCCATCGCCAACGGCGGTCGCTGGCTGCCGCCGCGCCTGATCAAGCGCATCTACGCCACCGACGAGATGGGCGCCGAGCATGAGCTCAACCTGCCCGCGCTGCCGAGCCCGCGCACCGTCTTCAGCGCCGAGGACGCGGCCCAGATCCAGGACGCCATGACCCATACCATGACCGAGGGCACCGGCAAGAAGGCCGACCTCGTCGGCTACAGTTGCGCCGGCAAGACCGGCACCGCGGAGAAGCTGGTGGGCGGCCACTACTCGCACAGCAATCACGTCGGCTCCTTCGTCTGCTGGGCCCCGGCCGAACCCGGGGTCCGCCCCGAGCTGCTCTGCCTGGTGGTGATCGACGATCCCACCAAGGGCGGCCACTACGGCGCCGAGACCGCCGCCCCGGTGGTGCAGAAGACGCTGCAGGCAGCGCTCGAGACCCTGCATGTGCCCAAGCGCGCCGAACCAACCGGGGTGGCCGCCAACGAGCCGGGCGAGCGGCGGGTGCGGCGATGATCCAGACCTGCGACCTCTTCGCCGGGCAAGCCCTGCGTGGGCAGGCACCCGCGGCGGTGAGCGGATTGTGCCGCGACAGCCGCCAGGCGCGCCCGGGCATCGCCTATGTGGCGATGGGCAGCCGTGCCGAGCAGGCGGCGCACATCGCCGAGGCGCGCGCGCTCGGCGCCGCGCTGGTGGTGAGCGAGCTTTGCGCTGACGGCGCCGGGGCCTGGCTGGAGAGCTCGCACGCGCGCTGGAGCCATGCTCGTGCCAGCGCCTGCATGCACGGCCTCGAGCGTGCCTGCCCGCCGCTGCTCGCGGTCTCCGGCACCGCCGGCAAATCGACTACAGCGCATTGCGCCTGGTGGGCGCTGGGCGGACCCAGCCTGGGCGCCGCGCGCATCGGCACCATCGGCTGGCACGACGGCAGCCGCGAGCGGCCCAACCCGCAGACCACGCCGCCGCCCGAGCAGCTGCATGATTTCATCGCTGGCCTGGACACGCACTGCCCGGGGGTGGCGCTCGAGATCTCCTCGCATGCTGGCGACCAGCAGCGTACCGCCGGGCTGCGCCTGGACGCCCTCGCCTTCACCGGCCTCGGCCACGACCACCTCGATTACCACCGCACCGTCGCCGCCTACCTGGCGGCCAAGCTGCGCATCGTGCGCCAGCTGCGCCCGGGCGGGCTGTGCGTGGTCAACGCCGACGATGCCCACGCCCACACCGTGGCCCATGCCGCCGCCGCCGCCCAGGCGCGCGTGATCGGCCTCGGCCATGCGCGCGGCGAGGCGCGCCTGCAGCGGCGCGCGCACGGCTGGCGGCTGCTGCTCGACGGCATCGACTATGCCCTGCCGGTGCGCCTGCCGGGCGACTTCAACGCCTGGAACGCCGCCGCCGGGGCGCTGCTCGCCAGCGCCGCCGGGGTCGAGCTCGCCACTGCGCTCGCGCGCCTGGGCGACCTCGAGCCGGTGCCGGGACGCCTCGAACTGCTCGCCGAGCATCCGTCGACCTACGTCGACTACGCCCACACCCCGGAAGAGATCGCCGCCATGCTGCGCGCGCTGCGCCGGGAATTCCCCGGCCGCCGCCTAGTCTGCGTGTTCGGCTGCGGTGGCGACCGCGATCGCAGCAAGCGCGGCCCGATGGGCTGCGCCGCGCTCGAGGCCGACATCGCGGTGCTCACCACCGACAACAGCCGCAGCGAGTCGCCGCGCGCGATCGCCAACGATGTCATCAATGGTGTGCCGTCGGGCACCGGGGTGTTCTGGGCCAAGAGCGACGACCTCGGCAACAGCCAGTGGCTCGATGAGCACATCCCCGCAGTGGCGAGCGCACGCGCGCAGCCGCTCCTGGTGATCGAGCTCGAGCGCAGCAGCGCCATCCGCCTGGCGCGCGGCCTGGCCGGGCGCGAAGGCATCGCGGTGGTGGCCGG
>JAYVMM010000746.1:0-1645 GCA_043758975.1 Planctomycetota bacterium
CCATCGATGCGGTGGCGACCGGGAAAGGTGCTCAGGCGCGCCGCCCCGCCGGCGCCCGAGCGGGCATAGATGGTGCGCAGCCTCACCGCCGCGCTGCGCACCCCGCGGATGGGGAAGAGCGGGTCGCGTTCCCCGGCTTCGGCGAGCAGCGGACGCGGCGCCACCAGCCCGGCGAGGTCGCTGATGCCGCCCAGGCGCGCCAGGCCGGGGACGTAATTGCAGGTGCAATGGTGCACGGCGAAGAGCGAGGCGCGCCAATCGCAGAGGTAGCCGCTCACCACCGCGGCGCACACGCGCTGGTCGAGCGCGGCATGGAGCAGGCACAGCACCCCGCCGCCGGAGATGCCCATCGCCCCTAGGCGCTCGCTATCGAGGTCCTGGCGGGTGCGCAGCCAGTCGACCAGGCGGCGCGCCTCGAGCACACGCAGGCCGAGCACCGAGCCGCCGAGATGCATGGCGAGGGCCGCACTCTGGTGGCAGGAGCTCGGCACCGGCGCCTCGGGCGCGAGGGCGGAATGGTCGTTCTGGCGTTCGCCGAAGCAGGCGATCTCCGGCACCGCCACGGCGAAGCCCAGGCGGCAGAGCGCGAGGGCGAAATCCTGGTGGTAGCCGTCCGGGACGCCGCGCTCAGTGCCGTCCTCCCACAACCCGACCGCATCCTTGGCGCCGTAGCCGTGGCCGTGGTAGGCGATCACCACCGCCGGGCGGCGGCGCCCCTTGGGCAGCAGCAGGTAAAACGGCATGGCGCTGTGCGCCGAGGTGCGCAGGAGGTGCTTCTCGCGCACCACCTCGCCACGCACGCTGCGCGCGAGCAGGCGCGCGCGCGCCCGCGACCGCGCACGCGCGCCCTCCTGGAAGCCGAGCAGGCGCGCGAGCTCTTTGCGGACGCGGGCGCGCCAGGCCGCAGCAGCGGCGGCGCTGCGCGCACGGAAGGCCAACGGCGCCTGCGCCTCGCGCAGGCGCGGCAACAGGAAGTCGTTGGCAGACAGGCGGCTGGTCATCGGCGCTCCGGGGCACGGGGATGCCCCAGTCCATCGCCGCGCGTGCGCGCGACGAGCACCAGATCGCCGCGCGCATACAGGCGAGGCACACTGCCTGCCGTCCGCCGCGCGGCGCGCTCAGCTACTTCAGCTGGAGCATCAGGTAGACAGGCGATTCGCTGACCGTCACCGCCACCGCATGCCCGGGCTTGGCGATGAAGGTCGCCGCCGCCGCCTCGTCGCCGGGCGCCAGGGGCATGCGCTCGGCCTTGACCACCTCGCCCGGCAGACCGCTGATGGTGGCCTCCTCGCTCTTGTCGGTGCCGCTCGGCTGCCACACCGCCCAGCAGCGTTTCTTGGCATCGCTGACGTGCTGGTACTCGTAGATCCACCGCTCGCCGGGCTTGTCCGCGACCACCTTGACGAAGCGGTAGTCGCCGAGGGTGCGGTAGAGGTGGGCGATGGCATGGAAGGCAGGCTTAGGCTGGAAATGGCGGGTCAGCCCCGAAGCCGCGTGCAGCATCGGCTCGTCGTTGTCGTCGAAGAAGTAGATGTAGGCACGGTTGATCGCCAGCGACGAGAAGACCAGGAACGAGCGCACCAGCCATTGCGCCTGCTGGGTGTCGGTCACCCCCATCCAGCCCTTGAAGTCGCCGGTCTTGAGG
>JAYVMM010000747.1:0-3935 GCA_043758975.1 Planctomycetota bacterium
CTGGTCGGGCCCGCACACCGGCTCGGGCACCTCGCCCAGCCACAGCCCGGGCTCGGCCTTCGCCTTGATGATCGCCTTCATCGCCGCGCCCCCCCGCCAGCTGATGCTAGGGTTTTTGTGCGATATACAAGATGAATATCCTGTATATGGGATATGAACGTACGCTGCCGCGGCGCCAGCCGGGCTCAGCGGTAGATGTCGACCAGGTAGATCATCGCATCGCCCTTGCCGGCGTTGACGATGGCGTGGGCGACGTCGGCACGGAAGGCCGCCGAGTCGCCGGCCTCGAGGGTCTCGACATCGCGCCCGGATTCGATGCGCACCAGCCCGCGCGCGACCACCAGCAGCTCGCGCGTGCCTTCGACGTGGGCCTGGCTGCGCAGCTCGCCACCGATCGGCAGCATGATCTCGTAGAATTCGATCGCCTTGTCGAGGTTGAGCGGCGAGAGCGTGCGGATGTGGTGCATCTTGTCGGAACGCAGGATCTGCCCGCGCTCGCTCGCGCGCACGGTCTGGATCGCGGGCGAGCTGCCCGGCGATTCGACCAGCTCGCCGAGGGTCATGTTGAAGGCGCGCGCGATGCGGTAGGCGACCATCAGGGTGGGGTTGGCCTTGTTGCGTTCGATCTCGCTGAGCATTGAGCGGCTCACCCCGCTCGAGGCGGCGAGGGCGTCGAGCGACCAGTCGCGGCTGGCGCGCAGGCGGCGCAGGCGCTCGCCGAGCTGGCGATTGATCGGGTCCTGCTCGTGGCGCTTGGCGCTCTTCTTCATCGGCTCGCCTCCCGCCTTTCTGCCCACCCGGGCGCTCTGCGAGGGTAGCCGGGGCGGGCGGCAGGCCAAGTCCGAGGACCGCTAGGCGCGCTGCTCGACGGCGAAGCCGCCCTCGCCGAGGGCCGCAATGAGGGCGCGGACGTGGGCGTGGTCGCGCGTCTCGGCGATCACCGCCACCCGCACGCGAGCGAGGTTCTCGGCGCCGAACAGGCGGTCGTGGGTGACTTCCTGGACGCTCGCCCCGGTGGCAGCGACCAGGGCGAGCAGGCGCGCGAGCGCACCGGGGCGGTCGTCGAGCTGTACTGCGATGCGGCACAGCCGCCCGTCATGCACCAGGCCGCGCTCGATGATGTGCGCCATCACCGAGACGTCGATGTTGCCGCCGCCCAGCACCAGCACCGCGGTCGCACCCTTGAGCTCGAGGCCGCCACCCATGGCGGCGGCGAGCGCGACCGCGCCGGCACCCTCGACCACGGTGCGCTCAATCTCCATCAGGGTGAGGATGGCGCTGGCGATGCGCGCCTCGTCCACCGTCACCACCTGGTCGACCAGCGCGCGCGCGATGGCGAAGCAGCGCTCGCCCATCGCACCAACCGCCAGGCCGTCAGCCAGGGTCGGGCGCGGCAGGGTGCGGCACGGAGCGCCGTGCGCGAGGGCGGCACCGATGGTGGGCGCATTGCGCGCCTCGACCGCGACCAGGCGCACCGCCGGCTTGAGCGCCTTGAGCGCAGTGCCGATGCCGGCGATCAGGCCGCCGCCGCCGACCGGCACCACCACCACCTCGACCGCAGGCACCTCCGCGATGATCTCCAGCCCGATGGTGCCCTGCCCACTGATGATGTCGTCGTCCTCGAAGCCGTGGATGAAGAGCTTACCGCTCTCGGCGCTGAGCGCGAGCGCCGCCGTACGCGCGTCCTCGTAGTGCTCGCCGCGGTGCAGCACTTCGGCGCCGAAGGCACGGCAGCGCGCCGACTTCACCAACGGGGCCTGCAGCGGCATCACCACCGTCACCGGGATGCCGAGCTGCTGGCCGTGCCAGGCGAGGCCGAGGGCATGGTTCCCCGCCGAGGCGGTGATCACCCCGCGCGCGCGCTGGGCAAGGTCGAGTTGGCTGAGCTTGTTGCGCGCCCCGCGCTCCTTGAAGCTGCCGGTGAGCTGGAGCTGGTCCTGCTTGAGATAGACCTGTCCGCCGCACAGCCGGCTGAGTCCGGGCGAGGCCAGGCAGGGCGACGGACGGAGATGGCCGTGCAGGCGGGCGGCGGCGGCGCGGATGGTGGCGAGATCGACGGTCATGGTCCCTGGGCAGCGGGGCGTGCAGCAAGCGTCGCCGCTGCCTGGCGCCCCTGCAAGAACCATCCCGCCAAGCGCCGCGCGGGCGCGCGCTGGAGCTGGGCGGGACGCAGATTGCGGCGCAAATTAAAGTCGCTCAGCTCCTTTCCCACCGCCCGTCCTCCAGCCCAGCCGGTACCGACCGGACCGGCACGGCGTGCGGCCCGGAAAAAGGCGTGTAACGAATCGCATCCTGCGGCACTTACATCACGACTTCTTGCACACAAGGGCGTTACGCCACCCCATGCCTGGGCGCCCACGATGCCCAGCCCAACGCCCGCAACCCATTCCACCTGCCACCTGCCACCGGCATACAGCCCCCCACCGGAGACCGACTCACCATGTCCATACGCACCTTCGCCCTCGCCCTGAGCGCCACCCTCACCCTCGTCGCCGGACCGGTTGCCCTGCCCGTCGCCAACCTCGCCAGCGCGGCTGACGCCCCGGCAGCACCGGCGCCGGCTGCTGCCGCCTTCGACGATTCGAGCCCCGAGGCGCTGGTGACGAGCGTGGTCACAGCGCTCAAGGCCAACGATGTCGCCGCCTTCTGGCGCCGGCTGCCGGAGGCCGACCAGAAGCGCATGCAGGACGGCTGGACGCGCATGACCGGCAACCAGTTCATGACCGGCATGATCGACCGCCGCATCCCCCAGCTGACCGGCGATGCGCTGACCACTGCCGTGGTGCCAGCCCTGACCGGAGCCGATCTCGCCGCGCTGAGCGCGCGCCTCAAGGCCTTCGCCGGCCTCGCCGACCCCAATGCCGCGCCCGCCGATCCCAACCAGCAGGGCCAGGGCGGCGGCGGTGGCGCCTTCGCCTTCGGCGGTGGCTTCGGTGGTGGCGGCGGCGGACGCGGCGGCCCGCTCATCCCGTGGTTCGAGGGCGCGGCCACCGAGTTGGTCGGCATCACCCTCGCCGCCGGCTTCGAGACCCAGCAGACCGATTCCTACCAGAGCCTGCTCAGCGCCCTGGCGGACTGGGCGGCCAAGGCGCCGCTCACCGACAAGGACAAGGCCACCGCCTTCGCCGGGGAGCTCAGCGCCGCCGTCGATGCCCTCGGCATCAAGAGCGGCAATGATCTCACCGCCACCACCGTCGGCGACCTCTTCATCCACCTCGGCGAGAGCGTCCGCCACCTCAAGAACGGCCTCGCCCAGTTCGAGCTCCAGACCGATGCCGCGCTCGACACCGTCAAGCTCAGCGACGTCAAGCCGGTGGGCAGCTCGCCCGACACCGTCTCCGCCATCCTGCACGTCACCGCGCTTGGCGGCGAGCACACCCTGGCGCTGAAGTTCGCCAAGAAGGACGGCCACTGGAGCGTGAGCGCCGACTCACCGCTGCTCGCCTGGCTGCGCGGTCGCACCCCCAATCTGGTGCAAATGCTGATGTTCGGCGGCGGGCGCGGCGGCCCCGGCGGCCCCGGCGGTCAGGGCGGCGGGCGCAACCGCGGCCAGCGTCCCGGTGGCCAGGGTGGCCAGGGTGGCCAGGGTGGTCAGGGTGGTCAAGGCGGCCAGGGCGCCCAGCAGCCGGCAGGGCAGGACGCCAATCCGACCGCGCCCAAGCCCAATCCCGGCTTCTAGGGCGGTCCGATGCGCCTCCCGCTCGCCGCCAGCCTGCTCAGCCTCTGCGTCTGCTTCGCTGCTGCCGAGGATCCCCCTCTGCGCAGCCAGGCCGACGCCCTCATGACGGCGGCGATGGCGGCGATGAAGGAGGCGTCGGCCTCGCCCGCCCGGGCGATCGACGCCATCCTGCTCTTCGACCAGGTGCTGGTGCTGGACAAGAAGCTCGGCGACATCGACCAGGAATGCGATGTGCAGGCGAACATCTTCTGGTGCC
>JAYVMM010000748.1:0-6644 GCA_043758975.1 Planctomycetota bacterium
GGTGAGCGGTGATGAGCGCGCGTGAACGCTACCTGGTGATCGCCAACAAGACCGGCCAGCTCGGCAACCGCCTGACCGTCTACGCGCACCTGCTCGGTGCCGCGCGCGAGCGCGGCTGGACCTTGCTCAACCCGTCCTTCTGTGAATACGCCGAGCACTTCCTCGGCACCCGCGGGCGCCTGCTCACCTGCGGCGAGGACCAGCTCAACCCGCGCGCCATCCCGGCGCTCGAGCGCGCTGCCGCCTACCGCCTCAACCGCATCGCCTACAAGTGCGCGCGCGCGCTGCAGCACCTCCCAGCCAGCCCGGTGGGCTGGGCGCGGGCGAGCAACGTACCGGTCTTCGATCTCACCCCGCTGATGGACCGCGCCGAGGCGCGGCGCTGGCGGTTGCTGTTCACCCAGAACTACGTCTTCCGTCAACACGCCTGGTGCGCACGCCACGCCGCCTACATCCGCCGCGTGTTCACCCCGCTGCCGGCCTTCCAGCAGGCGGCCGATGCGGTGCTGTGTCGCGCGCGCGCCGACGGTGCGACGGTGGTCGGGGTGCACATCCGCCATGGCGACTACCAGCAGCACCTCGGCGGGCGCTTCTTCTTCCCCATCGCGGCCTATGCCCGCCTGATGGCGCGCATGCAGGCGCTGCTGGCGCCGCGCGCGGTCGTCTTCGTGGTGTGCTCGAACAGCGCGCTCACCCCGGCGGAGTTCCCCGGCCTTTGCGCCCACTTCGGCCCCGGCCATCTCGTCGCCGACCTCGCCGCGCTCGCCGGCTGCGACTGGCTGCTCGGGCCGCCGAGCTCGTTCAGCGCCTGGGCCGCCTTCGCCGGTCAACGCCCGCTCCTGGTGGTCGAGGATCCCGCCGCCGATTTCGCCCTCGCCGACTTCGTCGCCTCACCCTCGGTCGATCCGCGCTACTGAATTGAGCTGAGCGCACCGATCGCCGGAAAGTGCGCTGGCGCGGCAGATTCCGGATGCAATTGCGCCTGGGGAATTAGGATCCCGCGGCCAGGGGCGCGTTGATGATCATCCTCACCGGCGGCGCCGGTTTCATCGGCAGCAACCTGCTGCGCGCGCTCAACCGCTCGGGGCGCACCGACATCCTGGTGGTCGACGACCTCACCCGCGGCGAGAAGCACCGTAACCTCAACCGCCTGGATTTCGCCGATTTCTGCGACAAGCGCGAGCTTGAGGCGCGCCTGCCGGCGCTGTGCGCAGCGGGGGTCGAGGCCATCCTCCACCAGGGCGCCTGCGCCGACACCCTGCAGGGCGACGGGCGCTACCTGCTGGAGAACAACTACCGCTTCAGCACCGTGCTGCTCGAGGCCGCGCTCGCGTGCGGCATCCCCTTCATCTACGCCTCCTCGGCGGCAGTCTACGGCGACGGCGCGCAGGGTTTCGTCGAAGAGCGCCGCTGCGAGTATCCGCTCAACCCCTATGGCTACTCCAAGTTCCTCTTTGACCAGTACGTCCGCCGCCGGCTCGCCGGCTGCCCGGCGCTGGTGGTCGGCCTGCGCTACTTCAACGTCTTCGGTCCGCAGGAGAACCACAAGGGGCGCATGGCCTCGGTGGTGTGGCAGTTCCATCGCCAGCTGAAAAGCGGGGGCGCCCTGCGCCTGTTCGCGGGCAGCGCCGGCTTCCGCCGCGACTTCGTCAGCATCGACGACGTGGTGCGGGTGGTGCTGCACTTCCTCAATCAGGGCGGCAGGCACCAGCTCAGCGGCATCTACAACCTCGGCAGCGGGCGTGCCGAGAGCTTCCAGCGCATCGCCGAGGTGGTGGCGGCGCGCCACCCCGGAGCCGCGATCAGCGAGGTGCCTTTCCCGGAGGACCTGCGCGGCAAGTACCAGACCCACACCTGCGCCGACCTCACCCGCCTGCGCGCCGCCGGCTACGCCGAGCCGTTCGCCAGCTTGGAAGCAGGGGTCAACGCCTATCTCGACGTGCTGCAGGGCAGCGACGGCTGGTACCCGTGAGCGCGGCGGTGCTGCTCGACCGCGACGGCGTGCTCAACCGCGACCTCCCGGGTTCGGTCACCGTGCTCAATGAGCTCTCGCTCGAGCCGGGGGCGGACCGCGCGGTCGCCCTGCTCAGCCGCGCCGGCTACGCGGTGCTGGTGATCACCAACCAGGCGGCGGTGGGCCGCGGCCAGCTCAGCTTAGATGAGCTGGCGCGCATCAACGTCCAGCTTGCGCAGTGGATCGCTGCCGCCGGCGGGCGCATCGACCGCTTCTACGTCTGCCCGCACGCCGACCATCAGGGCTGCGCCTGCCGCAAGCCCAAGCCCGGGCTGATCGAGCAGGCGGCGGCGGAGTGGGGCTTTGTGCGCGGCGAGACCTGGTTCGTCGGCGACGCCGAGCGCGACCTCGCGGCGGCGCGCGCCGCCGGCTGCCGCCCGGCGCTGGTGGCCACCGGCAAGGGCGCCGCCACCGCCGCCGCCCACCCCGAGGTGCCGCTCTACCCCGACCTCTACACCTTCGCCGCCGCGCTCACCGGCGGCCAGCTGCCATCCGAGGGGAGACCGGCATGAGCGCCGCCGCCACTGCCGCCCTGGCCATCCTGCGCCAGCACCAGGAGACCATCAGCAAGCTCGAGCCGCTGCTGCCGGCGCTGCTCGACTTCGCCGCCCGCCTGATCCGCTGCCTGGAGCGCGGCGGCACCGTGCTGTGGATGGGCAACGGCGGCAGCGCCGGCGACGCCCAGCACCTCAGCGCCGAGCTCATCGGGCGCTTCCAGCGCGAGCGCCGGGCGCTGCGCTCGCTTGCCCTGAGCACCGACACCTCGGCCCTCACCGCGATGGCCAACGACTTCGGCTACGAGCAGGTCTTCGCGCGCCAGCTCGAGGCGCTCGCCGGGCCGGCGGACGTGGTGGTGGCGATCTCGACCTCGGGCAGCAGCAAGAACGTGTGCGCCGGCGCCGCCATGGCGCGCCGCCAGGGCGCCAGCGTGGTCGCCCTCACCGGCCAGGGCGGGGGGGCGCTCAGCGCGCTCAGCGACCTGCTCATCGCGGTGCCGAGCACGGTCACCGCGCGGGTGCAGGAGGCGCACATCCTCATCGGCCATCTCGTCTGCGACCTGGTCGACGCGCACGTCGCCGGGCAGAGCGCCGCTGCACCGCCTCCGGGAGCCCCCTGATGTTCAGCGATCGGAATCGCGTGCGCCGCCTGGTCGCCGGGCGCTTCGCCAGCGCCCGCGTGCTGGTGCTCGGCGACCTCATGCTCGACTGCCACATCCGCGGTGAGGTCACGCGCATTTCGCCCGAGGCGCCGGTGCCGGTGGTGCGGGTGGTGTCGCGCGCGTGGTCGCCGGGCGGCGCCGCCAATGTTGCCACCAACCTCGCCGAGCTCGGCTGCGCGGTCGAGCTCATCGGGGTGGTTGGCGCGGACGACGCCGGGACGCGCCTGAGCGGGCTGTTGCGCGCGCGCGGCATCGGCGCCGACGGCATCGTCGCCGATGGCCGCTTCGCCACCATCGTCAAGACCCGGGTCATCGGCGGCCACCACCAAATGCTACGCATCGACGACGAGTGCCTGGGCGGGCTCGAGGCGGCGACCGTGACCGAGCTGGTGGCGCGCGTGGAGGCGCGCCTCGAGGGTCTCGGCGCGCTGGTGCTCAGCGACTACGCCAAGGGGGTGTGCGCGCCCGGGCTGTGCGCGGCGGTGATCGCGGCGGCGCGCAAGCGCGGCATCCCGGTGCTGGTTGACCCCAAGGGGCGCGACTTCGCCAAGTACGCCGGCGCCACCACCATCACGCCCAATACCGGCGAGCTGGCGCAGGCGAGCGGGGCGGATGCGCACGACCATGGCGCGCTGGTCGCCGGCGGCGCCGACCTCGCGCGCCGGCTCGGCCTGGAGTTCCTCACCTTCACCCGCGGCGAGCACGGCATCGCCCTGCTCGAGGGCGAACGGCTGCACGAGATTCCGGCCACCGCGCGTGAGGTGTTCGATGTCTCGGGCGCCGGCGACACCGTCATCGCGGTGCTGAGCGCCTGCCTGGCGGCGCGCGACGCCGCGCTCACCCACCTTGATGCCGTGCGCCTGGCCAACCTCGCCGCCGGCATCGTGGTGGGCAAGGTCGGCACCGTCAGCATCCACCTCGACGAGCTGCTGGTCAGCCTCGACGCCGACCTCGGCGGCGCCGGCGATGGCAAGATGCTCGGCCTGGCCGAGGCGGTGGCGCGCTGCGCGCGCTGGCGCGCGCGGGGCGAGCGCGTGGTGTTCACCAACGGCTGCTTCGACCTCCTGCACGCCGGCCACGTCGGCCTGCTCGAGCAGGCGCGCCAGGCCGGCGACCGCCTGGTGGTCGGCCTCAATGCCGACAGCTCGGTGCGCGCGCTCAAGGGCCCCGACCGCCCGATCAATCCCGAGGGCGACCGCGCGCGCGTGCTGGCCAGCCTGGCCGCGGTCGATGCGGTCGTGCTGTTCGCCGAGGCAACGCCGCTCGAGCTCATCCGCGCGCTGCGCCCGGACGTGCTGGTCAAGGGCGCCGACTACCGTGAAGATCAGGTGGTGGGCGCCACCGAGGTGCGCAGCTGGGGCGGGCGGGTGGCGCTGCTGCCGCTGCTCGCCGGGCGCAGCACCACCGCCGCCATCGCCCGCCTCAAGGGTTGAGCCGGGCGGGCGCGCACGCGCGCGCGCGCAGCCCGGCCCAGGCCGCTATCACCGCTTCCGGTGCGATGCCGGCCATGTCGTGGTGGGCGCGCCAGCCGGCCTCACCGTCGAGTTCCGGCGCCCCCGGCGGTCCGGTGACCACCGCCACCGGCTGCCCGCGCCCGACGGGGCGGTTGGCGCGCGGATCGGTGGCGCCGAACAGCACGGCGAGCGGACAGCCGAGGGCGCCGGCGGCGTGCGCCGGTCCGGTGTCGACGCTGATCAGGCTGTGCGCGAGGGTGAGCAGGGCGAGTAGCCGGCGCAGCGGGGTCTCGCCGGCTACCGCCACCACTCGCGCATCGGCGCAGGCGGCGGCGAGCGGGACGGCGAGGCGCGCCTCGGCAGCGGAGCCGGTGATCAGCACGCGCGCACCCGGCAGTGCCGAAAGCACCGCGCGCGCCACCGCCACCCAGCGCTCATGCGGCCAGTCCTTGAGGTTGTTCGAACGCGTGCGCCAGCCCATGGTCTTCTTGTTGCCGGGGTGCAGCAGGACCACTGGCGCCCCGGCGGCGTCCGCCCCCAGGCGGCTCGTAAGCCAGGTGCGGCAGGCGCTGCGCTCCTCCTCGGTGACCGCCAGCTCGGGCACCGGCACGAAGGGGGCGACATAGGTGCCGTCGCCGCTGATGAAGCCGGCGACGCGCGCCTGGCCTTCGATCTGATGGTGGTTGGCCGGCTGCACGGTGGTGCGCATGCTGCCGGTGAGCATAACCCCGGCGCGCTTTGCGAAGGAGGCGCTCTTGGTATCGCCCTCGAGCAGGTAGACCGCGGCTTCGCGCTGCGCGCGCAGGAAGCGCACCAGGCGCCACTGATCGGGGCTGAAGGCGTAGGGTGCGCCGCGGCTGGCGATGCTCACCACCGCGCCGACGAAGCCAAGGCCCTGGTAGAGCGGGCGCACGAAACTGCCGCAGCAGAGGATGGCGCAGGGCCGACCGTGGCGCGCATAAAGCGCGCGCAGCAGCGGTGTGGTGAGCACCATGTCGCCCAGGGCGCCGAAGCGGATGAGCACCGGGATGGTCATGGGCGGCGGTCAGCGGCGCGGGCGCCGGGGCGCCGCGCGGGCGATGGGTTCAGCGGCGCGACTTTGCGCGTCCGCGCTTGGCCGGCTTCTTGGCCTTCGCCGGCGTCTTCGCCTTGCCTGCGGCGGGCGCGCGCGGGCCGGAAACCACCAGATTGAGGCCGAGGGCCTCCATCAGCATCTCGACGTTGCGTAGCGGCACGTTGAGCTTGATCGTCAGCAGGCGCTGCACAGTGGTGAGCGGCAGCCCGCTCGACTTGGCGATGCGGTAGGGGTTGAGGCCCTGCTTGCGGGCGGAATCGCGCAGGACGGCGAGGAGGCGTGACGTCTTCGGGGGAGTTAAGCGCATGGCCGGATGGTAACCAAAGCTGGTGAAAACCAATCTATTTATTTGCGGTTAGAGCGGAATGGCGCCATGCTCGCGTCCGCCTCCCTGCTCCCGGTGTGCTCAGGCGCGGCAGCCCTCGCACAGGCAGTCGCCCACCGCGCCGGTGGGCGAGAGGATGGCGGCGGCGCCGCACACCCCGCAGGGGGCGACGCGGTACTCGGCGCCGCAGCGGTAGCAGTGCGCGGCGTCGGCACCGCGCTGGGGATCGGGCACCGGCACGGTGGCCTTGACGCAGGCCGGGCACTGCACGATGTGCGCTTCCTCTGCCGCGTCGCGCAACACCGAGCGCATGAACATGGCGGTCGACTGGTGCGTGGATTCGGGTTTTCCGGAGGTGGTCATGGCGGTGTTCCGTGGCTGGATGGCGGGGCGGCAGCTCGGTTATGCGGGAGATATGTCTACGGGCGGGCGATGTGTGCGGACACATTCAGCAGGATATGGCGCTGGCGCGACAGGCTAACACCCAAGTGCACAAAGGCCACTCGGCTTTCCTGTCCATTGCATAATCACGCAGCTCTGGCCGGCGGCGTCGGTCATCCCGAGGCTCGCGTCCGCCTGGCGCGTTGAGGCGCTCGCTAGTGGACGACCGAACGGGG
>JAYVMM010000749.1:0-4106 GCA_043758975.1 Planctomycetota bacterium
CGGCCACCACCCGCCCACCACGCACGCGGCAGGCGCTGATGGCGTCCACGGTCTCCGCGCTGCAGGCGCACCATTCGCCATGGATGCGGAAGTCCTCGACGGTCTCGCAATCGACCGGCTTGAAGGTGCCCGGGCCGATGCGCAGCTCGACGTACGCGCGCGCGATGCCGGCGGCATCGAGCGCCGCGAGCAGGGCATGGGTGAAGTGCAGGCTGGCGGTGGGCGCCGCCACCGAGCCGGGGCGGTCGGCGAACACCGTCTGGTAGCGTTCGCGATCGCTGGCGCGGTCTTGGCGGCGGATATAGGGAGGCAGCGGCACGCGCCCGCTGCGCGCGCACAGCGCGAGCACACCGCCGGGGCCGGCGCTGAAGGCGAGGGTGCGAGTGCCGTCGGGGTGGCAGGTGACGACCTCGGCCTCGGCGCGCACCTCCTCGCCACCGCTGGGGGCGAAGCGCAGCCGGGTGCCGGAGCGGACGCCGCCGCGCACCAGGCAGCGCCACCGCTCGGGCCCGCCCTCCACCACCGCCGGCTCGGGGTGGACCAGCAGCACCTCGAGCGCGCCGCCGCTGTCCTTGGCCGCTGCCAGGCGCGCTGGGATCACCTGGGTACGGTTGAGCACCAGCAGGTCGCCCGGCGCGAGCACCCCGACGAGGTCGGCGACACGGAGATGGCGCTCGCCGCCCATGGTGCCGGCAACCAGCAAGCGGGCAGCGTCACGCGGCTCGACCGCCTCCTGGGCGATGAGCTCGGGCGGCACCGGGAAGTCGAACAGCGAGGTCAGCATGCGAGGTGGCGGGCGCGGCCCAGGGCGAGGCGCCGCGGCCTAGCCCATGGTCGCGAGCAGGGCCGGGCGGTAGGAGGGGTCGGCGCGCAGCGCCGCCGCGAAGCCGACGCCGGCCGCTGCCTCGTCACCGCGCGTGCGCGCGGCGATGGCGCGGTAGAAGGCGATCTCGGCGCGCTGGCGCGCATCGAGGGTGGCATCGGCGGAGGCTTCCGCGAGCAACTCCTCGCCGCGCGCGGGGTCGTCGCCATTGCGATAGGCCATCATGGTGTGGAACTGTCCGAGCTGGAGCAGCGCCGGGGCGTAGCGCGGGCGCAGGGCCAGGGCGCGCGCGAGCGCCTGCTTGGCGAGGGTGAAGCAGTCGCCCTTCTCGAGCACCGAGGCGATGCCGCGGCTGGCGGCGATCAGGGTGGTGGCGTAGAGCGTCCAGGCCGCCGGGTCCTCCGGCAACGCGGCGGTGGCGGCCTCGCCCAGGGCGACCGCCTGGGCGTGGTCGCCGCCCTCGCCGGCCTGCGCCACCAGCCCAGCCCAGGCGGCAGCGCCGGCAGCGCCGCCCTCGCCGGCAGCGCCGGCAGCGCCGGCAGCAGGCGGGGAGGGGGCTGGACTCGCGCGTGGTACCGCGCTCGGTTTGCGGTGCTGCCAGCCCGGCTGGCCGAGGTCCTCCAGCCCGGCCCACACACGCAGGATGGCGTAGCGCGGGGTGCCCCATACCTCGGGGATGCGCGCGATCCACGCCGGCATGTCCTCCTCCATGCGCGCGATGGTGCCTGCGAGGTCGAGCCCGTCAGCGTGGTGGCGGCGCACCTCGGTGAGGAAGTAGCGCATGATGCGCTCGAGTAGATTGAGCTCGGCGGCGCCCGCCGCCGGCCCGTGTCCGGGGCTGACCGCCTCGGGGGCGAAGGCGCGCACCTGGTCGAGGGCGGCGAGCCAGGCCTCGTCCTCGAGCCCCTCGCGCTGGCTGGGCTGACCGAAGATCGGGAAGCTGCCGGTCATCACCGTGTCGCCGACGGCGAGCACGCGCTCCTGCGGGCACCACACCAAGGAGGGGTCGGCGGTCTCGGCGTCGGCGCCGAGGGTGATCTCGAGGGTGAGGTCGCCGAGGTCGAGGGTGTCGCCTCCGGCAAGCACGCGCCCGGCCAGCGCGGGGTCGGGGCCGAGCTCGAAGCCGCGGCTGGCGAGGAAGTCCTTCTGCCGCGGGGAACGTTCGGTCATCGCGCGCACCGTGCGCGCGCTCGCGGCGAGGGTGGCCCCGGCGGCCTGGAACACCGAATTTCCACTGGTGTGGTCCCAGTGGTAGTGGGTGTTGATGGCGTAGAGCAGCGGACGGTCAGGGAAGGTGCGGGTCAGCTCGGCGAGCAGGCGGCGGGCGAGCGCCTGGTTGACCTGGGTGTCGACCACCGCCAAGCCCTTGGATCCGACGAACACCGTGCTGTTGACGATGTTGCGCCAGATCAGGGTGCGCTGGGTCAGGCGTTCGAGGCGGCCGTACTCGCGCACGGCGAAGGGATTGGCGGCTGGGCGCATGGGCGCATGCAATCACGTCGCGCCGCCGGCTCAATGGGGGATCCGCCGCGGATGCTGGGACCTTGGCAACCCGGTGAAGGGCGGCTACGCTCCGACATGAACCAGGATCAACGCGCGGCGGTCCACGCCCTGCTCAAGCTGACTGCGGATCTTCCCGAGCACGAGCTGCGCGTCGATGGCATGCCCTTCGTCTCCGGGCCGGTGCGGCGCCAGCGCGTCAGCTACGCCATCCCGGGCCAGCGCCGCTTGTCAGCCTGGCTGCTGCGCCCCTCGGCGGGCGCCGGGCCGTGGCCTGGATTGATCGCCCTGCACCCGCACGGCGACGCCTTCGCCCAGGGCGGCGACGAGCTCGCCGGCCAGCGCGGTCAGCGCGAGCACCACTACGGGATCAACCTCGCCGCCCGTGGCTTCGTCGTGCTCTGCCCCGACCTGCCCTGCTTCGGCCAGCAACAGGCGCCGCCCGACATGCCCTCCGGCCACCACTGGGAGGAGCTCTGCCTGTCGCGCGCGCTCGCCTACGGGCGCAGCCTGCTCGCTGAGGCGCTCGACCAGCTGCGCTGCGCGGTCGCCGCCCTGCTCGACTACGAGAAGACCGCCGGGCTGACGGTGTCGGCGGTCGGCTACGGCATGGGCGCGCGCACCGCCGCCTGGCTGGCCTTCGTCGACAAGCGCATCGGCTCGCTGTGGATGCATGCCGGACTGGGTCAGCAGGCGGTGCTGCTCGAGCAGGGCCGCCTGTTGCCGCGCCACAACCTGCTCCCCGGCCTGCTTGCCCTCGGCCTCGATCAGGCCGACATCGTCGCCGACATCCTGCCGCGCCCGCTCGGCATCAGCTACGGCCACGCCGACCGCGTCGCCACCGCGCAGGCGGTGGCGCCGGTGCTCGAGGCGGTAGCGGAGAACCAGAGCCGCTTCCCGCGCCCGCAGGTGACCGTGCTCGAAGGCAACTACGACCACCGTTTCCCTGCCGACGTGCTCACCGCGATCGGCGACCAGCTGCTGGCCTGGTGCAGCTGAGCTGTCCGCTGCTGGCGAGGCGCCGGCTGCTATGGAACCGCTAGCTGCCTGCCTCGGCTGCTGGCGAAAAGCTAGCTGCCGGCCTCGGCGAGCACCTCTTCGGCGACCAGGAGCGGCGTGTTCGGCAGGCGCACCATCAGGGCCAGGGCGTCGGACGGTCGGCAGTCGAGGGTAATGTCCTGCTGCTGATCGCTTCCGAGCAGGAGCTCGGCGAAGAAGGTGCCGCTCTTGAGGTTGACGATGCGCACTTCCTTGCAGCGCAGCTGGGCTGCGCTGAGCATGCTGATGATGAGGTCATGGGTGAGCGGGCGCTCGAAGCGCTGGCCCTTGACCGCGCGGTCGATCGCCACCGCCTCCATCGGCCCGATGACGATGGGCACGCGCCGCTTGCCGGCGTGCTCGGTGACAAACACCACGTACTGGTTGTCCTGGTCGTCGATCAGGATCTGCGAGAGGTAGCACGGCTTCAGTGACATGCGGGAGTCCTGGCGGCGGGGCGCGGCGGCGGCGGCGGCGGAAAGTAACGAGAGGAGCGCGCGGAGCCGCCGCGCCGCAGAGTCCTCTTAGCGCGCACTGGCGGCGCTGCCAGTCTCACTCCCTCAACCTGGTGACCTCGACTTGGTCGCACAGCGCCTGGATCTCGCCCGGGGTGATGCGCGCGACGTCCGCGCGCGCGGCGTTGGCGGCGCCAGCGGCAGCGGCGTAGCGCAGCTGGGCGGCAAAGTCCATGCCGCTCAGGCGGGCGTGCGCGAGGGCGGCGAGGTAGCAGTCGCCGCTGCCTACC
>JAYVMM010000750.1:0-2347 GCA_043758975.1 Planctomycetota bacterium
GGCGAGGCCGAACAGGCGCATCAGCACCACGATCAGGCGGAAGGCCGCCGTCGGCACGATGGTGGGGTCGCGCAGGTCGACGACGATCAGCCGCCCAGGCCGCACCAGGCCGGCGAGCGCGGCGCCCTCAGCGAGGAAGCGCGCGAGGAAATCGAGGCGCAGGCTGGCGCGGTCCTTGTCCTCGGGGTGCAGGCGCGAACCCTCGAGGTCGGCGCGCACTCCTTCCAGGGTGAGGGTGCCTGCGGCCATGCGCCGCTCGAGGATGAGGTTCATGACCGCGAGGTAGAGCGATTCCGCCCCCACCGCGCCGCTGATCACCTGCCAGTCCTGGAAACTGAGCTCCTCGATGCCGAGCGCGATGGGCTCCACCCGGATCCCGGGCGCGCCCTCCGCCTGGCGCGCCGCCACCAGCCGGCGCGGCACGAGATGGATGATGTCGTGGAGGCAGGCCGGCTCCGCCCGCCACAGCTCGCGCAGCGCCGCGACCTGATCGGGATGGTGGTTGGGCTGGGCGAGCGCCAGCGCCTCAGGCGGGAGCGCGAGGTCGGGGGTGTAGTGGAAATCGATGACGCAGGGCGGCGAGGGCAGCTGGTTGATGCCGGGGATGGGCACGGCGCAGGATTCCATGATCAATTGCCGGGTGTAGGACTTGCCCGAGCCCTGCACGCCGAAGAGCAGGATGGTATTGGGTCGACTAAGATCGATGCCCACCACGCGGTGATTGAGCACCGGAGCGGTGCCGATCTTGGCGTACTGCCGGGCCTCGTGCACCGGCCCCGGCCCGCCGGTGAGTACATGCACCTGCCCGGAGGCGATGCTGCGCGCGGCGGGATGCCCACTGGCGCGGTGCAGAAGGCCGCTCTCAACCATGGTTTCCCCCCTCCGCATCAAGCAGCGCGCCAGCGCGCGTGCGTACCCCAGCCAGGGCGGCGGCATGCTGCTCATCACCGCCGAGGGCGGCATCGACCCGGGCCGCGGCCACCGCCGCACCGGCGAGATGGCGGGCGCTGCGCAGCACACCGGCGGAGCGCGTGCGCAGCAGCTGGCCCTGGGTGCGGTGGACGGACGCCTGGCGCGCCAGGCTGATGCGCTGCTCCGGCACCAGGTCGGCATGCGCGGCAGCTGCGAGCTCCTGCGCCAGGCCATCATGCAGCGCCGCGGCATGCCCGAAGCCGTGCGCCGCCTGGACCAGGGCCTCGGCCGCCTCCAGCTGCGCCACCGGGGTTTCCTGCGCGCCCGCTTCCAGGCGCAGCGCCGCCGCCGCCGCACGCTCGATCTGTTCGCCGCTCTCGCCGATCTGCGCCGGGCTGGCGCCGGCGCGCGCGAGTGCCAGCGCCCCTACGCTGCTGGCCGCGGTCGCGCGCACCAGCGCACCGGCGGGATGGCGCGCGCCGGCGAGCAGCCGGTTGCCGTCCTCGGAGTGCCCGAGCAGGGCGCGGTACTCTGCCGCGGCGGGGCGGGGGTTCCAGGTCGCGCCCGCCGGCGCGGACTCGATGGCGCCTCCTGCTAGCAGCTCCGGGGACTCCGGCGGGGCGGCAACCGCCAGCGCGATCGCCGCCTCGCGCAGCGCGGGCGCACGCAGCACATCGTTGTCGGGCAGCTGCGCCGCATCGTAGGCGGTCTCTAAAACCTGAAGTCGTGCCCGCTGCTGCAGCTCGGGATCGCCGGAGCGCACCGCGGCGACCATGGCGGCGCGCGCGCTCGCGATACGCCGATGGGTAGGTTCGCGCGGGCCCACCTGCACCGCCAGCAGCGCCTGCTCCGCCTGCTGCGCTGCGCGCGCCTGTTCGTCCGGCGCGCGCGCGGGGGTCAGCTGCGGCACCGTGGTAAGCCCGCCGCGCTGCTGGCGCGCCTGCTGCAGGAGTTGGTCGCGTCCTGCCGCCACCCCCGCCGCCGCCATGCCCTCCGCCGCCGGGCGCGGCGCCGGCGCGACCCCGCCAGCCTGGGGCGCGTCGGTCGCGCGCGCCACCGCCTGCTCGTAGAGCCCGGCCGCGCGCATCGCGAGCAGGGGATCGCCGCTGTCGAAGGCATGGCCGAGCGCCGCCTCCGCCTGGTCGAGCGCCTGCGGATGGTCGCCCCCCTGCTGCGCCGCGCCGGCGGCGGCGGAGGCCTGCCAGGAGCGCTGGCGGCTGGCGCGCTGCCGCTCGGGGTCGGCGGCGTTGCCCGCCGTAAGGCGCGCACGCGCTGCCGTGGTAGCGGCAGCGGTCGCGGCGCGCAGGCTGGCGGGCGGTGGCAGCGCCGCCCGGGACAGCGCGGATGCGGCACCGCGCGTGCCGCCTGCCGGCGCCGCACCTGTGGGTGCGCTCACCCCGCCTGCGTTACCGTTCGGCCCAGCCAGGCCGACGGC
>JAYVMM010000751.1:0-4365 GCA_043758975.1 Planctomycetota bacterium
CATGCATGCAGGCGAGCGTGGTCGGGCCGGCCTGGGCCAGCTCGGCGAGCTGGTTGCGCGTGGCGGGCGAGCGCGCGTAATAGTCCATCGTTCGGCGCAGGCCCTCGCTCGGCGCGAGGATGTCCGCCGTGGTCAGCGGCGGATGATCGGCACCGCCCTGGGTGAAAAGGTCGCCGCAGAGCAGGGTTTTTGTGGTGTCCTCCATCAGGTATCCGCATTCCCAGCCATGGGGCAGGTGCGGGGTGTCGAACCAGCGCAGGGAATGGCTGCCCAGGGCGATGGCCTCGCCATGCTGTAGGACGCGCGCCGGGTGGTCGAAGGTGTCACCGTTGACCATGGCGTTGATCCGACCGCAGACCGGCACTGCAGCGGGCGCGGCGGCGAGCAGTTCGTTCAGCGATCCGCATTCGTCGGACTCGAAGTGGGAGAAGCCGATGTAGCGCAGGCGTTCCACCGGCATGACGCGGTCGATGGCCGCGAGCACCAACGGCGCCAGGCGCTTGGGGCCGGTATGGAAGAGCAGCGGCTCGCGATCGGCGATGAGGTACTGGTTGAAGGTGAAGCCGCCGGGAATGTCGCGGACTGGGGTGCTGATGCGATAGATGCCGGCAGCGATCTCGTCGACCCTGGTGTTGGTGGTGGTATTGGTGATGCCCATGGCACGGACTCCCGGGACCAGGTCCAGACACCAGCTTCTGTAGGGTGACCGGGGCCGATGTCGAGGGTGATCCGATGGCGACTCCGGACTGCGCGCGCGCCGTGCGGTGGCCCTGGCCATCGGTTGCGGCACCAGGCCGAGACCACCTCGGCCGCACCCGATCCGGACCTCGCTCCAGGACTGGCGTGGCTGCACAGGCCGCGGTATAAGGCGCTTCCCCTCAAAGCATTGAGAGCCGACGGTTGCGTCGCCGCGCGCCGACCGTTAGCGTCGAGGAATGGATGAAGGCGGGACCCATGCCGTGGCACCATATGACATGCATCCGCGGACACGCACTGCTCCTGCCGACAGCTGATCGCTGCGCCGGCCCGAGGATTCTTCCCGCCGCAGACAACGATGCGCTGCAAACCCAGCACGCCGTAGTGCTCGCCGGGGAAGCGGCGCGGTCGGGCGGGCAGCAGAAGATGCACGGCGATTGAGATGGGAGAAGAATCCGCCCAGGTACCGCCACCCGGCGGAAAGGACGGCCTCTCCAGCGCAGCGTTGCGCACGAACGGCGAGCTCTTCTCGCGCATCTTCGACTGCTCGAGCAATGCCATGTCGATCATCGAGCTCGCCAACGGCAGGATCATCGATGTCAACCGCACCTGGACCGAGATGACGGGGGTAGCCCGCGCGGCAGCGCTCGGGCGTACCTCACTTGAGCTCGGCATATGGGCGGATCCAGCTGAGCGCGCAACCTGCATTGCCGCGCTGGAACGAAGCGGGCGGGTGCGCGAGCACGGCATCACCCTCACGACGCGCTCCGGCCCACGCCAATTCATGCTCGCGGGGGAGATCTTCGAAACTGGCGGTGCGCGCCTCGCGCTCTGGGAATGCCGCGACGTCACCGACCTCAAGCGCTCCGACGCCGAACGGCGCGAGAACGAAGCGCGCCTGCGCTACCTCAGTGACCACCTCCCGCATGGCCTGCTCTACCAGCTCGAGATGGGAGCGGACGGCAGCCGGCGCTTCACCTACATCAGTGCCGCAGTCGAACGGCTTCATGGCCTGACCACCACCGCGGTGCTGGCAGATGCCCAGCTGCTCTACAGCCAGATCCTGCCTGAGGACCGCCTGCTCTTCGCGCAGCGCGAAGCCGAAGCACAGGCTGCGCAGGCTCCCTTTTCGATTGAGGTGCGCTACCGCCATCCCGCCGGCGCGGTGCGCTGGATCCAGCTCACGTCGGCCCCGCGCAGCACCCTCCAGGGCGGCGTGATGTGGGATGGCATCGAGACGGACATCACCGACCGCAAGCTGGCGGAGGAAAACCTGCGCGAGAGCGAAGCGCGCCTGCGCACCATGGCCGACACCGCCATGGAGGGCATCATGTTCCTCGAGCGCGGTGTGGTCATCGATGCCAATCTCATCCTCGCGCGCATGTTCGGCTATGATCGCCCGGAAGAATTGATCGGCGTCAACAGCCTCGAGGCCTTCCTCACCCCCGAATCGCGGCTGCGGATCGAGCATCGGATCCGCCATGACATCGGGGGGGTGCAGGAAGTCATCGGTCGGCGCAAGGACGGCTCGACCTTCATCCTGCAGACCGACGCGCGCGCGGTCACCTACCAGGGCCGCTCGGCGCGCATCGTTGCCTGCCTCGATGTCACCGAGCGCAAGGCCCGGGACGATGAATTGGAGAACTACCGCACCCACCTCGAGGAGCTGGTCGCGGAGCGCACTGCCGCGCTGCAGAGAGCCCATCTCGAGACCGAGGGCGCGCGCCTGGCTGCGGTCGACGCCCGGCTCTCGGCGGAGCGCGCCAACCAGGCCAAGAGCGCCTTCCTCTCGAGCATGTCGCACGAGATCCGCACCCCGCTCAACGCAGTGCTCGGCTACGCCCAGCTGCTGACCCGCGATCGCATGCTTTCGGAGGCCCAACGCAAGGCGGTCGAGGTCATCAACCGCTCCGGCGAACATCTCCTGGCGCTGATCAACGACATCCTCGACATGTCGCGCCTGGAGGCCGGCCACACCACCAGCAACCCCGAGGACGTCGACCTCCACGGCCTGCTCGACAACATCAAGAGCATGTTCTTCCAGCGCGCGCGCGACAAGGGGCTGCGCCTGGAGCTCGTGCTCGCCGTCGACCTCCCGCAGTTCGTGCGCCTCGACCAGCGCAAACTTCGGCAGATCCTCCTCAACCTGCTCTCCAACGCGGTCAAGTTCACCGCCGAGGGCGAGATCGTGCTATGCGCGCTGATGGCTGACGGTCGGCTGCGGGTGACGGTGCGCGACACCGGCTGCGGCATCGCCGAGCAGGACCTGCCGCGCCTGTTCCAGCCCTTTATCCAAGCGCCGGCCCCCAGCCGCCACGGCGAGGGCTCCGGCCTCGGCCTCGCGCTCAGCCGCGGCTTCGCCGAAGTCATGGGCGGCAGCCTATCGGCGGTAAGCGAGCCGCAGCAGGGCACCACCCTGACCTTGGAGGTGCCGTGCGTGGCGGTGGGCTGGTCAGCACGCCAGGCGCCGCGGCGCGAGGCCATCGGCCTCGCGCCCGGGCAGCCGGCGCCCGTCCTGCTGGTTGCCGAGGACCATGCCGAGAGCCGCCAGCTGCTCGTCCAGGTGCTCAATGCGACCGGCTGCACGGTGCTGGCGGTGGGCGACGGTGAGAGCGCGGTGACGGCCTGCCAGGCGCGCCGCTTCGACCTGGTGTGGATGGATATCGACTTGCCGGTGCGCGACGGGCTCACCGCGGCGCGCGCCATTCGCGCTCTGCCGGGTCCGGCGCCGGTGATCGTCGCCTTCACCGCCGCCGCCTTCGCCTCCGACGGCGCGCGCATCCTCGCCGGTGGCTGCGACGAGATCGTGCACAAGCCCTACCGCGAGGACGAGCTCTTCACCACCATGGAACGGCTGCTCGGCATCCGCTTCGTATGGCGCAGCCGCGCGGGCGAGGACGTGCCGCCCGCTGCGAAGGAGGACGACGCACCGACGTTGTCGCTGGCTGGGCTCAGCCGTGAGCACTGCCTGGAGCTGCACCAGGCGGTGGTCACCGGCGACCTCGCGCTCATCATCCTCTTGGCGCGCTCCTGGCCGGACGCCGGGCTCGCCGGGCAGGTAATCGCGCTCGCTGACCGCTTCGCCTTCGACCGCCTCCTGGCCCTGCTCGCGGAGCGTCTTCCAGCGGGCTGAGCCGGACGCTCGCTATCGGTGATGAGCCGTCAAAGGACTTCTGATAACCACCGATGGTCAGTTCTATTTCTCGACCAGACCGATTTTATGGTTCGTCATAGCGAGGCGCGATACCCAGTGGAGATGAACATGTTGTGAGGCACGTGAGAGATACTGGCTTGGGGAACGTGTTGAAGCGGCTACAGATCCTCAGACGCATAGCGCACTTCAACGCAGGCATCAGAAGCCGATTCCAACTCCAAGGCTGAACTGAGTTGCCCGGCTTCCGCGAGCACGATCGATAGCCTCGAACACTCCGGCAGTCACATTGACCAAAAAATTTCCATCCGCTTCCAATCCGACCAGGCTCTCTGAGGGGATGCCGTTGAGTTTGGGCCACCAGGCCTTGAGATAGGATACCTTTAGTTCGTATCCGATCAGAGCAGGGAAAGGCATATCCGAGGTGACAAGACCACATATGCCGGGAAGAGCGCCGAGGCCATAGCCGACGCTGACCTTCCCGCTGGCCAATCCAGGTGCGATCTGAACGAACCAGG
>JAYVMM010000752.1:0-2895 GCA_043758975.1 Planctomycetota bacterium
CAAGCGGACACCCAGCGCGCGCCCCGCCGGCGCCTGGAGGCAGCGCCGGCAGAAGTCGGCGTGCTGCTGGGCCAGGATCGCGGTGGGTGCCAGCCACAGCACCTGGCCGCCGCCCGCGACCACCGCCAGGCTGGCGAGCAGGGCGAGGGCGGTCTTGCCGCTGCCGACCTCACCGTGCAGCAGGCGGTACATCGGGCTGGGCGCGGCGAGGTCGGCGCGCAGCTCGGAGAGGGAGTTGGCCTGGCCGGCGGTGAGCGCGAAGGGCAGCACCGCAAGCAAGCGCGCCGCCAGCTCATCGTCCCACGGCCAGGCGCGCCCGGGCTGGGCGCAGACTGCGCGCCGGCGCTCCTGCAGCTGCCAGGCAGTCGCGAGCAGCTCGCGGCGGACGAAGCCGGCGCGCGCCTGCGCGTAGTCGGCGGGCGACTGCGGGCGGTGCAGCGCGTGCACCAGCGCCTGGTAGGAGGCAGGGTCGAGCTCCCCGGCGGGATCGCTCAGCCCGGGCAGCAGCTGCGCCATCGCCTGCTCGACCAGCTTGGCATAGCCGCGTGCAGACAGCCCTTCCGGCAGCCGGTAGGCCATGCGCAACGGCGGCTCGGCGGGCAGCGCTGCGTCAGCGGCGGCGAGCGGCGTGCAGTACGGATGCCGCAGCAGGTCGGCCTAGCGGCGGTCGAGCGCGCCCTCGAACAGGAACCATCCGCCTGGCACCAGCAGGCGCGCGAGCCAACCAGCGCGGAAGAAGCGCGCGCGCAGCCGCTGCCCATCGGCGCGCTCAAGCACCGCCTCCAGGCCGGGCTCGCGTCCGCGGTTGAAGCGGGCCACCACCGACAGCAGGCGGGCGCGCACTCTCACCACCTCGCCCGCCACCGGCGCGCCCGCCACCGGCGCGCCCGCCTCGCACAGCGGCGGCGGCGGGCCGAGGCAGCGCGGCGGCGCATGCAGCAGGTCCCACGCCGTCTCCAGCCCGAGCGCGGACAGGCCCTGCGCGCGCGCCGGGCCGATACCATGCAGCGCGGCGAGGGCGGTGTCGGCGCTGAGCATGGCGAAAGCCTAGGGTCACCCGGAGCTGCGCTCACGGGCGAGGTCGGCGGGGTTGGCGCTGGCATCGAAGGCGGTGGCCATATGGTGCGCAGACCGCGGCGGCAAGCGCGCGGAAACAGGAGACCAGCCATGGCGATCCTCACCAACCGCACGACCAAAAAGGTGACCAGCGCGCGCGCCGAGGTCGAGCAGACGCTGCGTGCGGCCAACGTCATTTACGAAGTGTGGGGCACCGACCGCCTGCCGTCCTCGCTCTCCAGCCGCAACCTCTCGGACGACGAGAAGAAGCAGCTGCTCAAGGCCTTCGACAGCGAGATCCAGCGCCTGTACCAGACGCGCGGCTACAAGACCGCCGACGTCGTCACGCTCTATCCCGACACCCCCAACCTCGACGTCATGTTGGCCAAGTTCGACAAGCAGCATACCCACAGTGACGACGAGGTGCGCTTCATCGTCCAGGGCCGCGGGGTGTTCACCCTCTTCCCGGCCAATGGCGAGGTGATCGACGCCGAGTTGCAGCCGGGCGACTTCATCACCGTGCCGGCCAACTATAAGCACTTCTTCAACCTCTGCCCAGACCGCCAGATCACCGCCATCCGCATCTTCACCGATCCCGCCGGCTGGGTCGCGAACTACACCGCCTGAGGGGTTGGCCTGGCGCTTACCGGGTGATGGCGACGCGGTTGCGCTGCGGTCGCATCCTCGGCGTCGCGCCCCCGCAGCCCGCAGCCCGCAGCCCGCAGCCGGCGTCTTTCAATCGTTCTGACGCCGCTTGCCGGCGAGCTGGCGGTAGTAGGCGCGCACGAGATGGTTGTTGGGCGCGAGCAGGTAGGTGAAGCAAATGATGCGGTAGACCTCGCCGCGGGTGATCTTGACCTTATGCCCGGGATCGAGCAGGCGCGGATCGCGTTCGGCGCGGTAGAGCGTGCGCGCGGCGAAGAACAGCGGGGTGAGGCAGAACAGGCGGATGCGGTAGGCGCTGCGCGGCAGGGTAGTGCAGTAGTCGAGCGCATCCATGAGATGCTGCTTGGCCTTGGCGATGAGCAGGTCCATGACCAGACGCGCCTGGCGCTGGCTCTCGGGCGCCAGCATCTCCTCGGGGCCGATGCCGGCGAGCTGGCATAGCTGGCGCGGGACGAAGCTCCAGCCGCGCTGGCGGTCGTCAGCCACGTCCTTGATGATGTTGGTGAGCTGCAGGCCGATGCCGAAGCTGGTCGAGAGCTCCTTGAGGCGGGCATAGTGGCGCCGGGTCAGGCGCGGAAGGTGGAGCCGGAACAGCTCGGTGAGGAGGTGGCCGACGGTGCCGGCAACGTAGTAGCAGTAGCGGTCGAGGTCGTCGAGGCTGGCAAGCGCCTCCAGGCGGTCGGGCCGCGCGCGGCTGTGCATGCGCGCGAACTCCGCCATGCCGGAGCACATCTCCTGCACCCAGGGGCGGATGGCGTCGCGCTGGTCCCGGCCCAGCCGGCGGTACTCGCGCAGCACGGCGTCAGCCTTGGCGGCGAGTTCCTCGTCGGCGCAGTGCCAGGCCGCGCCGGGGCGCAGGGCAGTGAAGGCGGCGGTGAGCCCCTGCGCCTCCTCGCCCGGCTCGCCCAGGCAGCGGTGGAAGTGCGCGAGCAAGCGCTCCTTGTCCACCACCGGGAGGTCGGCGGTGTCCTCGACGGTGTCGGCGATGCGGCACAGCAGGTAGGCGAGCAGCACCGCGTTTCCGACGTCGGGCGGGAGCAGGCGGATGCAGGCGGCGAAGGTGCGCGAGACCCGCGGCAGCATGTTGCGGCAGAAGGCGCGGTCGCCGCCCGCCCCGCCTGGTTGCCTCGGTGGGCTAGTCACGGCGTGGTCGGCCACAGCTGGCGCTCGGCG
>JAYVMM010000753.1:0-7453 GCA_043758975.1 Planctomycetota bacterium
CTCTTGCCACCGTTGATATTTGTTCACCGGAATGAACGGCTCTGACAGCTCTAATTCGGACGTCGAGCGTCGAATAGACCTTATGATCCATGAAAATGACTATAAGTAACGGAAAAATTATTCAATAAGAAATATCGCAGAACTTTTTGAATAGATCTATACATGGCCTATGTCGTAGTACGGCTGCACGGCGGCGAGAAATCGCCGCAAAGTGGACCCCGCAGGCGCTGGCGAAAAGTTCCCGTTCTGGGGTTTATAGTCACAGCCGACCATTTTTGACTTTCTTGCCCTACGAGATGATTAGGGAGCGCCCCGGCGTCGCGTTTCGACGGCTAGCCAGCGTAGGGACCGGCGCATTGCTATCAGACGTGCACGTCAGAAGAACTCATCGACGGACGAATAGGGATCATGGCCAGTGAAGGCCGGACTGTCCGGGCGGCCGTCATCGCCACACGAGGTCGACGTACGGCACATTCGGAGATTGCATCGAGTCACGGGACGCACAGGATCGCCACTGAAGTGCATGAACGACATGACCTCGCCGATTTCCTGCCGGGCACCAATGTCCCCGCCATCTTGAGCAAGCGTGATCGTCCATCCGAATCGAATCACCAACGTGATCAATTGTGGGGTGGCAATAGACCGCAACTATTGGCGACGGGACAGAGGACCACATGAAACCGAAGCATTGGAAATGGACAGTCCCACTGATAGTGGTCTTCGGCCTCATCCCTCTATTTCTATATTCTATCACCTGCGAGATTTATCCGGCTCCCGTCAGGGACTTCTTCGAACAGCATGGGGGGATAATTCTTCTAACCCTCCTGCTCATGCTTTTCTACTTTTTCTTCTGCATGGGCTTTCTGATTACCAAGGGGGTGCGCCTTATCCGCAATCCTACATTCTGCGGTTCCGGCTGGGCCCCTCTCCTTCTTGGGGCTTCAGGATTGGCCGCCCTCATTACCGGTATGGTAGTTCTCCTTTCGAGAATGGGCAGCCTCGCCCACGGGCGCCCGTTGCGTGTCCGCGGGAGACTGCAGCGACCGAATCTCTGCATCGGCTCTGGATGGTCGGCAGGGGAACCGCCAGCGATTGATGGATTGGACAAAGCTACACGGTGCGCGTTAGAGGCGCTCTGGCTCCATGATGCTCAGCAGGAACATGCCTCAGTACCCGCATTTGCTCGCCTTTCTTGGCTCCTGGCCGCCGTGGGTGCCCCTGCAGAGCTCTCCGCCTGGTGCCATCGAGCTGCGCTGGAGGAGGTCGATCATGCCTGTCGATGCTTTGCCCTGGCCGCCGGTTACGGCGAGATATCTCATGCCCCCGAACCGATGCCCGACCTCCTTCTCGAGAATTTTTCAAGCATTCGGGATCCCCGCCTCACGCTTGCCCTGGAATCGGTCTATGACGGATGTCTATTCGAAAGTTTCAGCGCTGATGTCGCGGAGGAGTGCGTCATGACTTGCTCTGAGCCAACGGTGAAGGAGGTCCTGGAGAACATCGCCCGCGAAGAGCGAAGTCACGCCGAATTTTCCTGGGCTTTGGTCACCTGGTTGCTGAAAACCTACCCTGAGGTTATCCATCCTGCACTTGCTGCTGCCTTGACGGGCTTGTCCCTCATGTCGCGTCCACCTACGGTTTCCCCTCAAATCAATGCCTTGGTCATGGCAGCAAATGGGGATGACTTGCTCAAGCATGGCAGACTCCCTGATCACCGATGGTCAGAAATTTGGATTATCAGCCGTACTCGTACACGAGATCGGCTCAGTTCAATGGTAGCGGGGGGGTGTGGTGCCTCAAGTGTGAGCTCCGCCCAACCTAAGAGGAATCAGACAGCCCAGCTCGCGGGGTAATTCATTAGCCTGGTTTCCAGCGGGTTCATCCTGTTGCACTGGACTGATGAAAACGCGTTGCCGCACTTCAAGATCGTTGGTGCTCAAACAGCATCCCAGAAGGTGCAACGCATGGATGAGCTTATCGCTCGGCTCGGGCACGCCGTAGTGGTCTGTATCAGTGGATGGGACCGCTTCATGCGCAAGGGACTCATCCGTCCGCTGAATGTATCCTGAAGGTGCCATGGATTTCCTGCACCTGCGGAAGTTGCTCTACAAGGACTACAAGGACTCAAGGACTGGGCGCAGGAGCAGTCCCCGTAATAGATTGCGGCAGTCGGGCAGTCAGTCGAGGAGCAGACCGGACGCAGCATCATCTCACACCCACAAAGAAGACTTGGCCCATCGTCAGCAGGCTGAACTGGGCATCGAGACCGGGGTGATAGGTGCGTGGTCGTGGGTCGAGGCGGGCCAGTCGTTCCGCGCCTGCTTCGACCGCGAGAAGGGGTTCCCGAAGCCGCGCTGGGAGCAGGTGCTGGCGAGTGCGCATGCAGATCCTTGGCCCGGACCATGATGGGACGAGGGGCAGGGCGAGATTTACGAGCCGGTCTGGGCAGGATAGCCTGCTCCTGGCAATGACAAAAACCGAAGCCACAAGCGCAAGCAGAGGATCGTCGACATCGCGCAAGCGGCGCTTCTCGCGCACCGCTGAGCGCTATTCCTTGGCGGTGGGCAGGAAGCGCGCCGCGACGCGATCGACGCCGCCCCGGGGGCCGTCGACGGACTTGAATCCGCCATCGCTCGTCCATCCGGTCTTGGTCGGGTAGGGGTAGAGCTGCAGATCGAGCTCAGTCTTGCCATCCACCACGCGCTGGGCCTTGATCATCTCGGGAACCGTGCCTTTCTCACACCAAGCGATGACCAGATCGAGCATGTTGGGCAACCGATTGATGCCCGGGCCAGGGCCATGGCTCATGCCCGGGATGATGTAGAGGCGGAGGAAGGAGCGGGCATCGTCGAGCGAACCGAGGCGCTCAGCGACGCGCTCGAAATAGTCGAGCGAGGCGTGGTAGGGCACGCACGAATCGGCGGATCCGGAGATCATGAGCATCCGCCCGTCATGCTTGCGGAAGCGGTCGAGGTCGGGATTGTCCGCGTTGAGGTAGGGGCCGAGGGCGGCAGTATAGGTGTCGATGTCCTTGCCGAAATCGAGGGTCATGAGGTCCTTGCCGGCGCCGAACACCCACTTGAAGAGGTAGAGGTTGCCATGCGCGATGTCGAAGGTGGCGCCGAAGGGGATGCCGCAGAATATGCGCTCGCCGGTGATGGCGTGCTTGGGGCCTGCGAACAGCTTCTCCAGCGCCTGGGCCTGCGCATCGTTCAGGGTCGGGTCCAGGCCGCGGGCGGCCGCGATGACCGCGGCGATGTCGCCGGCGACGGGCCGCGGATCGGAGACCAGCTTGCCGGCGGTCTGCGCGATCTCGCGTCCGGCCATGACATCGTTGCCGGCCTTGATGATGCTGCGTTGCTGGGACTCGGTGAACGGGCACTGATGGAGGATCTGCTCGTTCCATAGGAAATAGGCGTGCAGCGGCGTGCGGCAGTGCGCCGGGATGTTGGCGACGATGCCGTCGTAATCATCGGGATAGCGCTGCGCCTCCTGCAGGCTCTGCTGGCCGCCGGTCGATCCGCCGACGAAGTAGGAATGCTGCGCAGGCTTGCCGTAGTAGGCGGTGAGGACCTGCTTGGCGACTACCGTGGTGAGGTGGGTGGCGCGGTAGCCGAAGTCCTTCCACACCTCCTGGTTGCCGACACCGGAGTCCTGGTTGGGCGAGGTTCCCATGTCGGTGGTCGCCGCCACGCGCCCGAGGGACAGCGGTCCCGCCAGGGTGCTCGGATTGATGTGCCCGGCGGCGCCGCCATTGCCGAGGCCGATGAAGCGACCATCCCAGTCCTGGGGATCGGGCAGCCAGATTTCGACGTTGATGTTCGAGCCTTGTGCAGGATGGAGGGCGATCTTCACCACCGTCCGCGGCGGCAGATTGGCCAGGGGGTTGCCCTTGCCAACCGCCAAGGTCGGGGCGTCTAAGTGCTCGACCAGGCTGATCGTCCCGTCGGTGATGGCCAGCGCCTTGAGGGCCAATACCCGCTCGGCGATGGAAACAGGCTCGGCTGCGCTCGCCATCCCCACGACCAGCGTGCACAGCCAGCATGCGGTCAGGCCCCGAGTCATCGCCACCCGATGGCGGATGGCGCTTGGGAGGCCTGGGAAGCAGCCGCTGCTGCGCGGGAGCGGATGGTGGCGCATGGAGATCTCCGTGGTGCGAGCAAGACCGGGGATGGGAAGCCGCCGCTGCACTCCCGCTCAGGACGCGCAGCCGGCGGAGGACCGCGCGCCCGCCGCTGCTGCCCCGGCCCGCTGCTGGGGCGCAAGTCGGGATCCGGGCGTCGGCTGTGTGCTGCTATTTGCTGAAGTCGGGATGCTTGGCGTCGCCCATCGATTCCAGGTAGGCGAGCAGGTCGAGGACCTCCTCCTTGGTGAAGGTGCTGATCAGGCCGACGGGCATGATCGAGACCTTCGATAGGTCCCGGGACTTGATGTCCGACTTGTTGATGGTGGTGGTCAGGGCCATGGCGAAGGGGTTCTGCACGATCACCACCGTCTTGTCGGTGTCCTGCACCACCCGCCCGGTGACGACGTTGCCGTCGTTGAGCGAGATGATGGAGCTCGCGTACTGCTCGGCGATGACTTTTGAGGGCTCGGTGATCGATTCGAGGATGTCCTGCCGCTTGAAGCGGGTGGCCACCGCGGTGAGGTCCGGTCCAACCGCCCCGCCCTGCTCACCGAAGCGATGGCAGAGGATGCATTGGCCGGCCTCGAAGCCGGCCTTGCCGCGGGCGAAGTCGCGGCCCTTGCTGACCTGCTCGAGCAGGGGCTGGATGTCGGCGGTGGTCCAGTTGCGCACGAACTTGCGCGCTTCGGCGGGCGCCTTGGCCACCGCCTGGGGCTGGCCGACCTCGCCGACCGCGGCGAGCTCTTCCGGCGTCATGGCGGCCTGGGCGTCCTTGAGCGCGTGGGCAGCGAAATTCTTGAAGCTCGAGCCGTTGTTGAAGTTGATCCCGGCGTCGGTGAACCACTGCACCACCTGGGCCGGGTGCTGGCTCGAGCGTCCGGCGCCCCACCAGGTCATGTAGGCCTTGCGCAGGTCGTTGGTCCAGCCGTTCTTGATGTTGCGCAAATGGACGACGTAGGTCAGCTGCTCCTCCTGGCTGGCCGCCGCCTGGATCAGGGCGACCGTCCGCGCCACCGCGTTCGGCGCGCCCAGCGCGAGCAGGATCTGGCACAGTTCGCGGTTGGGGAACTCGGACTTGGCCGGGTAGAGCGGGTCGAGGTCGGCGATGACCAGTTTGGCGAGGTCGCCGCCGGGCACGCCGTGGCGCGCGATGGTGACCTCGATCACGCGCAGCTTCTCCAGCAGCTGCTCCTCGCTGAGCGCGCTCGCGGGGAAGGCGGTGATCGCCTTGAGGATGGCGGGCTGGGCATCGGCGCCTTGGAGGCGGGCGAGCGCCAGCAGGGCGGTGAAGGCCGCGTCCGGCCGCTTCTCGGCGAGCGCCTTGGCCTGCCATTCCTCGAGCGGGTTGCGTTCGAGCGCCAGGCGCGCGGCATAGCGGATGAAGCGGTCGGGGCTGCCGAGGTGCGGCCAGGCGAAGGCGACCGCCGCCGGGTCGGGTTTGACGTTGAAGGCCTCGAGCTTGTGGCGCAGCTCGCGCGCCTCGCTGCCGTCGCCGTCGTGCAGCTGGGCGCTAGCGACCGGGGTGGCAGGCTCGGCTCCGATGTAGGAGACGCGGAAGAGGTCCGCCACCGTACCGCGACCGCCGGTAATGAAGTACAGCGCCCCGTCCTCGCCGATGAGCTCATCGGTGAGGTTGAGCGGGGTCTTGCGCCCCTTGGTGTGCAGCGACTTGGGGGCGACGAGGTTCTCCCAGCTGCCGCCATAGGTCGAGCCATTGGGCTTGAGATGGACGGCGATCAGCCGGCCATAGGTCCAGTCGCAGACGAAGAGCGCCTTCTGGTACTTGGCCGGGAAATGCGCGCCGGTGCCGAAACCCACTCCGGTGGGGCAGCCGATGCCCACCGTCACCGCGGCGGGCAGGCTGTCGGCATAGTATTCCGGCCACTTCCCGCTCCCTTCGCGGAAGCCCTGGTCGCCGCCGCGCGCGGCGTGGAAGACGCGGATGGGCCGGTACCAGGGCGTGCCCCAGTCCCATTCCATATCGCTGTCGAAGCCGAACAGCTCGCCGTCGGCGTTGAAGGCGATGTCGTAGGTATTGCGTTCGCCGGAGGCGAAGAGCTCGGCATTGCTGCCGTCCAGCTCCATGCGCGTGACGAAGCCGCCGGGCGGCGGATTGCCGGCGCCGAAGCCGTTGCCGTCCTCCATGCGCTTGAGCGCGAGGTCGTCGGCGTAGACGCGGTGCGGCGAGCTCGGCGCGAGGTCCTTGGGGATGCCGGTGAAGTTGCCGCAGACGGAGTAGAGCTTGCGGTCGGGCCCGAGCACCAGCGCGTGCGCGCCGTGCTCGCCCGCGCCGCCTTTCCACTCGCGCAGGAACTCGACATCATCGTAGCTGTCGTCGCCTTTGGTGTCCTTGCAGCGGTAGAGGCCGAAGCCCTTGGGGCCGAAGCCGTCGAGGTAGAGCACGTTGTCCACGAACAGCATGCCCATGGTCTCGGTGACGCCCAGGCGGAGGATGTCCTCTTTCGCCACCTTGCCGTCCTGGAGCACCAGCCGGGTGATCGGCTGGCCGCGCTGGCCGCCTAGCAGCAGCCGTCCCTTGGGATCCTTGGCCATGCAGATCCACGAACCATTCTTGGTGCCATTGGACCTGAGCACATGCTCGATCTTGAAGTCCGGCAGGGTCTCGAGCACGGCGCTCGGATCCTCGGTGACATCATTGGGGTTGCCCGCCGCGGAACCGTCCGCCGGACCGTAGACCGCCTTGATCACCACCAGGGTCTGGCCGGTCGGCGCAGCGATGTCGATCTGGCCGTTCTCCGGCACCTCCTTCACCTGGGCTTCGGCGCCGACCTTGTATTCCACCCGCAGCTTCTTGGGCACGCCCGGTGCCGTGTCGCCGAACTTCTCATTGCTGGCGGTGATGGTCAAATGCCCGTTCTTAACCTCGGCGGCGACGGCAGCGGTCACGTTCGAGGGATCCTTCTGCTCCGCTGCGCCCGACAGCGGGGCGAGGCAGGCCAGGACCCCGGCGGCGAGCAGTGCATGGAAGCAGGAGCGGGGCCGGGTCAGGAGAGAGAGCGTGGGCATGGGTGTCTCTGGCGGTGGCAGATGTGGCGTTGGTAGCTAGGGCGGCGAGGGCGACGACGGCGGAAGTCATGGGCAGGCAGCAGGTAGGGCGATGCCGGTCGTGGACCACAAAGGGTCAGGCAAGCAATACCGGCGTGGCGCGGGACTGTTGTGGATATCCGCAGGGTGGGAGGGGGCAAGCAGGCGGGTCGTAGCCTGCGCCCCGCCGCTCTTGCCTGCCGGCTACCTGGAGACCTCTATCAAGAATTTCTGCGCTGCTTCACCAATCCGCTCCACCGTATGGGAAACGACCTTCTCATT
>JAYVMM010000754.1:0-5277 GCA_043758975.1 Planctomycetota bacterium
AGCACGCGCCCGCCGGGGAAGTGCTCTTGGAGCAGGGCGAGCGCGCGCTGGCCGGCATGGGGGGCGGCCTCCGCCACCGCCAGGCGGCGCTCGCGGTACCATTCCCACACCAGCTCGGGGTTGCGCGCGAAGCCCGCCGGCGAGGCCAGCTGCTCGACGTCGTGCTCCTGCCACAGCCCGCCCTCGCAGCGGAAGGTCGGCACCCCGGCGTCAGCGCTCAGGCCGGCGCCGGAGAGCACCAGCAGGCGGCGGCAGGGCGCGAGCAGGCGCACGGCATCGGTGATGCTGGGGCTGGGGCTGGGGCTGGGGCTGGGGCTGGGGCTGGGGCTGGGCGTGGAATCGGGGGCGGGGGCGACTGGCTGGTTCACAGTGTGCGTTTATACTGGAAAAAACCGGCCCGACAACATCGTGGTGCGGCTATGGACGAGCGCGAGCATGCCCAGCCCGAGGCCTTCATGGCGGATGCGCGCGCGCGCGGGGTCAGGACCGTGGTAATCGCCTGGCAGGAGGAGTATGGCCAGGAGGCGGCTCAAGGCTCGGTCAACTACGCGGTCCTGCGACGGCTGACCCTGCTCGCCTACCACCGCGCCGACGGCACCATCCTGCGTTGCCAGCTAGTCGGCGGTGCGCGCGAGCGCGAGGAGCTGCGCGCCACCCTCGCCGCCCACGGCTTCGCGGTCGCGCTGCGCTGCCGCAACCAGCTGCTCCGCCCCTCGCCCGATTGAGGCGCCGCACCCGCTGCCTTCCTGCCGGACCGCCGGCCTGCCGGCACCGACCGCCGGAGCGGCAGCGGCGCGCCCCATTTGACACCCCCGTTCGGCCCTGACGATGGCAAGCCCAGCCGAGGAGCGCCCGGTGAAACTATTCGACCTGTCCGACGATGTCGCGGTGGTGATCGGCGGCACCGGCGTGCTCGGCGGCTCCCTCGCTGGCGGTCTGGCGATGGCCGGGGCCAAGGTGGTGGTGGTCGGACGCAACGCCGAGCGCGGCGCCAAGCGCGCCCAGGAGATCCGCCTGGAAGGCGGCAAGGCGGTATTCATCGAGGCCGATGCCCAGTCGCGCGACAGCCTGAGCCGCGCCCTCGACGATGTGCTCAAGGCCTACGGAACGCCGACCGTGCTGGTCAACGCCGCCGGTGGCAACGACCCCAAGGTGACGGTGGTCGGCGACAAGAAGTTCGAGGCCATCACGCTCGAGGACTGGCAGGCCAATTACCAGCTCAACCTGATCGGCGGTGCCCTGCTGCCGTGCCAGGTGTTCGGGCCGGTGATGGCCGCCAACACCCTGGGCTCGATCATCAACATCGCCTCGGTCTCGGCCCACCTCCCGCTCTCGCGCGTGGTCTCCTACTCCTCGGCCAAGGCGGCGGTGCTCAACCTGACCATGTTCCTCGCACGCGAGTGGGCGAAGAGCGGGGTGCGGGTGAACTCGATCACCCCCGGCTTCTTCCCCGCCGAGCAGAACCGCCGCCTGCTCTTCAATGAGGACGGCAGCCCGACCCCGCGCGCGCAGCAGATCCTCTCGCACACCCCGATGGGCCGCTTCGGCGCCGACAGCGAGCTGGTGGGCGCCGCGGTCTTCCTCGCCTGCCGCAACGCGAGCGGCTTCATCACCGGCAGCGACATCCGCGTCGATGGCGGCTTCCTCAGCACCACCATCTAGTAGCCTGGCCATGCTCGTCCTCGCCCTCGATATCGGCACCTCCTCCTGCCGCAGCGCGCTCTTCGATGGCCGCGGGGTGCGCCACCTCGCCACCACCGCCCAGCAGTCCTACCAGCTGCACACCGACCGCGATGGGCGCGCCGAAATCGATCCCCCGACCCTGCTCGCCGCGGTCACCGGCTGCATCAGTCGCACGCTCACCGCGCAGGCCAAGGACCGCCGGCTGCGCGCCCGGGAGGTGGTGGCGGTAGGGACCTCGTGCTTCTGGCACAGCCTGGTCGGCTGCAATGCCGGCGGCGCCCCCCTCACCCCGGTTTTGACCTGGGCCGACAGCCGCTGCCGCGACGACGCCGAACGCCTGCGCAAGAACCTCGACGAGCACACCACTCACGCGCGCACCGGCTGCATGCTGCGCGCCTCCTTCTGGCCGGCCAAGCTGCGCTGGCTCGCGCGCACCGCACCACAGCTCGCGCGCACGGTGGCGTGCTGGATGTCGCCGGGCGAATGGCTCTACCTCCAGCTCTGTGGTCAGCGCCGCTGCGCCCACGGCATGGCCACCGGCACCGGGCTGTACGATCCCGCCGCCCTCGGCTGGGATGCCGGCATGTTGCGCGCCGCCGGGGTGGCGCGCGCCCAGCTCTCGCCGCTCGGCGACCAGCCGCTGTGCCTCCTGCCGCGCTTCCAGGCGCGCTTCCCCGCCCTGCGCACGGCGCTGTGGTACCCCGCCATCGGCGACGGCGCCGCCTCCAACCTCGGCTCCGGCGCCACCCGCCCCGGCCTGGCGGCGATCAACTTCGGCACCAGCGCCGCGGTACGGGTGATGAACCGCGCCCCCGCCGGGAAGAGCGCGCGCGCCCCCTTCGGGCTGTTCTGCTACCGCGTCGACGAGGAGCGCACACTGATCGGCGGCGCGATCTCGAATGCCGGCAACCTGCGCGCCTGGTGCCTGCGCGAGCTCAAGCTGGACGCGGACGAGGAGAGAATCGAGCGCGCGCTCAGTGAGCGCCCCGCCCCCGATCACGGCCTGGATGTGCTGCCGTTCTGGAGCGCCGAGCGCTCGCCCACCTGGCGCGAGGACGTCGCCGGGGCGGTGGTCGGCATCCACCATGCGACCACCGCGCTCGACCTGCTGCAGGCGATCACCGAAGCGAGTTACCACCGCCTGGCCACCATCATCAATCTGGTGATCGGGGGCGCGCGCCCGCCGCGCTTCATCGTCGGCGGCGGCATCCAGCGCTCGCCCGCCAGCCTGCAGCGCCTCGCCGACGTGCTCGGGCATCCGCTCACCGCGCTCGACGAGGCCGAGGCCTCGCTGCGCGGCGCCGCGGTGTTCGCGCTCGAGAAGCTCGGACGCGGCGCCGCCCTCGGGCAGGTCACCGGGCGCACGGTGCGCCCGCGCGCCGGGCTCGCCCGGCGCTACGCCGCCAGCCGGCAGGCGCTCGCCCTCCTCGAAGCCACCCTCTTCCCGCCCAGCGCGCGCACCCCCGCCGCGAGGTCACGATGACCACCTACTTCGCCACCGGCTCGCCCACCACCGTGCTCACCGACAGTGATCTCGGGTGCGCCCTGCATGGGGTCTTCACCCGCCTCGGGCCCAAGCGCAAGGTGCTCGCGGTGCCGCCCGACTTCACCCGCTTCAACAGCCGCGCCGGCATGCTCACCAAGCAGACCTACGACTACTACCAGGGCGCCCTCAGCGACGTGCTGCCGGCGCTCGGCACCCATGTGCCGATGCCCGACTGGCAGATCGAGAAGATGTACGCCGGGGTGCCGCGTGCGCTGTTCCGGGTGCACGACTGGCGCAACGACGTGGTCACCGTCGGCACCCTGCCCGCCGCCTTCGTCAAGGAGGCCACCGGCGGGCTCTACGACAAGCCGTGGCCGGCGCAGCTCAACCGCCTGATCTGCCAGGGCGGGCACGACCTCGTGCTCTCGATCGGCCAGGTGGTGCCGCACGAGGTGGTGGGCATGGCCAACCACACCAAGAACCTGTTCGTCGGCTGCGGCGGCAAGGCCGGCATCGACGAGAGCCATTTCATCGGCGCCTGCTACGGCATGGAGCGCATGATGGGCCGGGCCGACACCCCGGTGCGCCGCCTGCTCAACGAGGCACTGGTGCGCTTCTGCGCCCACCAGCCCATCCTTTTCGTGCTCACCGTGGTCGGCCCGGCGGGCCCCGGCGAAGCGGGCGACCGCAACGGCCTGGTCACGCGCGGGCTCTACATCGGCGAGGGCGTGGAATGCTTCGAGCTCGCCGCGCGGCTGTCGGTCGAGGTCAATTTCAAGATCCTCGAGGAGCAGCCACGCCGGATGGTGGTCTACCTCGACCCCGAGGAGTTCCATACCACCTGGCTGGGCAACAAGGCGGTCTACCGCACGCGCATGGCGATCGCCGACGGCGGCGAACTGGTGGTGCTCGCGCCCGGCCTCACCGGCTTCGGCGAGGACCCCGGCATCGACGCGATGATCCGCAAGTACGGCTACCGCACCACCCCCGAGATCATGGGCTTCGTGCGCGACAACCCCGACCTCGCCGACAACCTCTCGGCCGCCGCCCACCTCATCCACGGCTCGAGCGAGGGGCGTTTCACCGTCACCTACTGCCCGGGCCACCTCAGCCGGTCCGAGATCGAGGGGGTCGGCTACGCCTCCCGCGACCTCCAAGAGGCCCTGCGGCACTACCGCCCGGAGACCCTGAAAGATGGCTGGAATGAGCTCCCCCTCCCCGGGGGCGGGCGCGAGCGCTTTTTCTACATCTCCAATCCAGCCCTCGGCCTGTGGGCCCATCGCGACCGGATCCGCACATGAGACGCTTCCTGTTGACTAGCGCCTCAGGGCTGAATCATGGCCAGTCGTTATTAGCCAAGGCACTTACCCGGAAGTATGGGCACACTCACCGTTAGGAAATTCGGCATTTCGCTCGATCCCCAGGAGCTGGTGGATTTTGCGGAGAAGATCGAATTCTTCAGCAACGCCTTCTCCGAGATCGGGTTCGATCAGGCCGGCACCTACACCTTCCGCTACAGCGACGACGAGTGCATGATGAAGGCCGAGCTGCAGCGCTCGAAGGACGGCTATTACCTGTGGATCTACGTCCAAGCCGTCGATGAGCACGAGTACCGCGTGCGCGAGATCGCCGAGGCCTTCGGCGCCTTCGTGGTCGACGGCGCCAAGAAGCCGGTCTAGAGCCGCGCCGCGCGCGCTCGGCCTGCCCTGAACACGGAGGCACGGAGCTGGGCGCTAGCACGCGGTCGCCGCCGCGACCACCTTCAGCCGCTTAGCCGCTGCCGGCGATCACCGCATCGCCCTTGGCGGTGCCCTCGGGGCTGTAGAAGTATTTCGGGCGGATGATCGGGGTGCCCTTGCCGCCGCGCGCCTCGCAGCGCTCGTAGACGATCTGGGCGGCGATGCCGACCACGCGCGAGAGGCCGAACAGCACGGTATAGTACTCCGGCTTGGCCAGCCCGCAGGCCATCAGCAGCGAACCCGAGGCGCTGTCGACGTTGGGATGGGGATCGCTGATCTTGGGATTGGTCTTGAGGATCGGCGGGCCGACCTCGGCGAGCAGCTTGACCATGCGGAAGTTGGTGTCGCCCGGGCAGATCTCCTCACCCA
>JAYVMM010000755.1:0-7483 GCA_043758975.1 Planctomycetota bacterium
GCGACAGCGGCGACGTCTACAAGCGGCTGCGCGACTCGCGCCTGCTCGACCCGGTCCATCTCGAGGTCGCCGACAACCACGGCACCTGCTCCTACATCCTCTCGGTCACCGATTTCAAGGGCCGCAAGCTGATCAACTACCGCTACGGACCGGTGATCTTCCACACCAACAACAAGAAGTCCTTCGGGGTCGGCCCCGACGGCATGGCCGAGTTCGAGTGCGCCGGCATCCTGGAACTGCCGGGCTTCCCCTTCCGCGTCTGCGCCAGCAACGTGAACTGAGCCGCTCCCGCGCTAGCTCCGGCGCAGCTGGGCGGTGAGCGCGGCGACATCCGCCGCCAGGGCGTCGAGCTTGCCGTGCAGCGCGCGGTCGCGCACCTCCTCGCTGGTCGGGGTCCGCGCGATGAAGGCGAGCCCGCCGCCCGGCACCAGCTCGCAGCTCGCGACCTCGGCGAGCGAACGGAAGCCCTGCTTGCGCGCCGCTACCGCCAGCTCGTGCTCGCTGATGAGCTCGCGGTCGCAGTGGCGCTTGAGCACCATGCCGTCCTTGATCAGCGTGGTGGCCTTGCCCTCGATCAGCTGGTCGAGGCGGCGATGCCTGAAGAAGAAGCGCACCACCAGGTAGTTGGCGCTCAGCAGGGTGGCGGCGCCGATCATCCCGCCGCTCACCGAGGTGTCCTCGCCGATGATGGCATTCTGCACGGTGTTGGAGATCGACATGATGACCACCAGGTCGAAGGCGTTGAGCGAAGCGAGGGTGCGCTTGCCCGCGAGGCGGATGCCGATGATGAGGAAGGCGTAGATCAGCAGCGGGCGCAGGATCTTCTCGAGCAGCGGCACGCCCGGCACGAAGAGGTGACCGAGCAGGGCGCTGAAGTCGAACATGGCGGTGGTCCGGTGCGGGAGTGGCGGCGCGCCGCCGGCGGTCGCCCGGCGGACGCCCGGCGCATGCCCGGGTTGTCGGCCCCCTGCGCGCGCGGTCAACCGCGGGCGCAGGCCGGCTCAGCGCGGCGGCGGTTCGTGCGCGGTCAGCACCATCGACTGCTCGGCCTGGGCCGGGCTGCCGTCATCGCGGCGCAGGTTGATGCGCAGGCGCTCGAACAGCGCGTGTTGGCCGGCGAGCCGGCGGCTGAAGGCGGCCCAGTCCTTGCCCTCGGCGGCGGACCACGCCACCTCGCTGAGCGCACATGCGCGCGGCCACGCCATGTACTCGAGCTTGGGCATGCTCCATATGTATTCGCTCCACAGCTGGCCCTGGCAGCCGAGCACATGCGGGATGCGCTCCGGCGCGGTGCCCGGCGGGATGGGTTCGAAGGCGTAGACCTTCTCCAGCGCCAGCGCGCCGCCGATGGTCTGGAACGTCGCGCCGCCGGGGTTGGCGCCCTGGCCGAAGTCGAAGTAGGTGTGGGTGGTCGGCGCCATGACGATATCGTTGCCCTGCTCGAGCGCGCTGGTCGCCCACTTCCAGTTGCGCCACACCATCATGGTCGCGGTCGGCGACAGGCCGCCTTCCTGGATCTCGTCCCAGCCGATCAGGCGCTTGCCCTGCGCCTTGAGTACCGCCTCGATGCGCTTGACGAACCAGCTCTGCACCTGGTGCTCGTCGGCGAGATGCTGCTCCTGCATCAGCTGCTGGACGAACGGCGAGGCGTGCCATTCGGTCTTGGGCGCCTCGTCGCCGCCGATGTGCACGTAGCTCCCGGGGAACAGCGGCAGCACCTCGGTGAGCACGGCCTCGAGGAAGTGGAAGGTCTCCTCGCGCGGGGCGAGGGTGTGGCTGATCACGCCGAAGCGGCAGGCCACCGCCGGCGCGCTCCAGCCCGGGACGTCGCGGTTGCCGAGCTCGGGGTAGGAGGCGATGGCGGCGGTGCAGTGGCCGGGCATCTCGAACTCCGGCACCACGGTGATGAAGCGCGCCGTCGCGTGCGCCACCACCTGGCGGATATCGTCCTGGGTGTAGAAGCCGCCGTAGGGCTTGCCGTCGCCGTGCTTGGCATCACCCATCAGCGGCGATTCCGCGCGCCAGGCGCCGACGCTGGTGAGCTTGGGGTAGGCCTTGACCTCGATGCGCCAGCCCTGGTCCTCGGTGAGGTGCCAGTGGAAGGAGTTGAACTTGTAGATCGCCATCTCGTCGATGAAGCGGCAGACCTCCGCGACGGTGAAGAAGTGCCGCCCGCAGTCGAGCATCAGGCCGCGCCACCGGAAGCGCGGCGCGTCGGTGATGGTCAGCGCCGGCACCTGGGCGTGCGCTTCGCCGGTGGCGGTGAGGAGCTGGATCAGCGTCTGTACGCCGTTGAACAGGCCATGCGGCGTGCGCGCGTCGAGCTCGATGCGCTCCCCGCCGGCGACCAGGCGGTAGCCCTCCTCGACCGCCCAGGCCGCGCCCGGCAGGGCGAGCGCGCCATCCAGGCGCAGGACGATGGTGGGAGCGTGGACATCGGGCGCGGGCGCGCCGACGGCAGCGATCTGGGCACGGATGCCGGCGAGCTGGAGCAGGCTCTCGCCAAGGCGCTCGGCCACCCCGGTGAGCGCGGCATCCGCCGGTGCGCCGACCGGCGGCACCAGCTGCACCCGGATGCCGTCGGCGCACGCCACCCCCGCAGCGGTGCCGGCGGTGAGCTGGAGCGGCGCGGGGATGAGCGCCGGTTCGCTGGCGGCGACGCGGGGCAAGGGCAGTAGCGCCGCGCTGAGGACGGCAGCGGCGAGGATCAGGGCGGGAGTTTGCATGCGCTCTCCGGCGGCGGTGATGCGGGGATGGTCGCTGCTCCATGCTCGCCGCCGGCCGGCCATCACACCCGGCGGGTGGTGCCGCCAGGCCGCCTTCCATATGGCGACGGTGAGACAGAATGCCGAAATGGACCCGGTCTTTCGCCGTTGGTGGCGTCTCATCGACGAAGTGCCGGCGCGCCTGGGCGAGGTCCACCGCTGGCTCGAGGGGCCACCGCCACCGCTCATCGGCGACGGCCACCTCCATGTCACCCCCACCTCAGTAGTGTGCCTGGAAGGGGTGGTGCGCATCGTCGCCGCCGATCGCCGCATCGACCTCAGGCCCGGCGACGCCCTGCTCATCGCCGCCGGCTTCTGGCACCGCCATGAAACGCTGCGCCAAGGCAGCGTGTGGTTCGGGCAAGGCTTCCTGCCGGTGTGCTCGGACGTGCTGATCGGCGACCACCAGCGCGCCTGGCGTGGACGCCTGCCGAGCCAGCCCAGCCGCCGCCTGATCGAGGAGTCGCTGGCCACCGTCAATGACCTGACCCGGCGTGCGCGCTTCGCCGAGCTGGTCACCCAGGTGCTGTCGGAGACCGTCGACGACCTGCCCTTCTCCAACCCCGCCCTCCAGCGCATGATCGCGCGCCTGTGGTCCAACCTGCACCGCAACGTCACGGTCGAGGATCTGGTGCACGCGAGCGGGTTGTCGCGCGCGCAGGCCTACCGCATCTTCACCGAAGGCTACGGCGTGCCGCCCAAGCAGGCCATCGCCACCGCGCGCCTGTGGCTCGCCGAGGGGCTGCTCGCAGCCCACTTGCCGGTGGCCGAGGTGGCCGACCGCTGCGGCTTCCCCAGCGCCGACACCTTCACCCGCGCCTGGAAGCGCGACCACGGCATGTCGCCCAGCCAATGGCGCCGCGTGCAGTGACGCTACACCCTGGGCGGGACCAGGGGTAGTGCAGCTCGACATCCTCGATGAGAACAATCGTGCAAAATGCAGAGCCGCGGGGATTGCCCTAGAGCGCTGATACTGCCGCGCGGGGGTCGAACTTCCCGCCTTCTTTACCAAAATCTGTGCTAACCCCGGCATCCTGCGCTCCGTGCCGGTGACGGCGATGAAGGTGCACGTGGCTGAGGAGGCGCGAGCCGCAGTGCTGGCAACCGCTTAAGGTTCGGGGTCGCGAAGCGACCGTCTTCCCCCTTCTCCAGCACCCCCGGCGATTGGCATGATTTGCACATAGAGCCGCTGCGCCAGTGCCCGCCGGCCAGACGGGGAACTACCCCCCTGATCGACCAATCACCCTTACCAGGAGCATTTATGAACTTCTTCAAAGAACGCCGCGGCTTCGCGGCGATGAGCGAAGACAAGCAGCGCGCGATCTCGAGCAAAGGCGGCAAGGCCGCGCATGTGAAAGGTACCGCCCACCAGTTCAGCGCCGATGAGGCCCGGCGGGCCGGGCGGCTGGGCGGCGAAGCGGTCAGCCAGAATCGCGAGCACATGGCCCAGATCGGCGCCCGCGGCGGTCAGGTGCGCGGACAGAACGCCCAGCTGCGCGCCCAGGCGGTCGGAGGCGACGAGATCGGCGGCGGCGGAAATTCCGCCGTCCTCGAGCAGACGCCGCCCCAGGGCGTGCCCATCATCCCGCCTGGCAATCTGACCTAGTCCACGCTGCGTCCCGCCGTGGGTACTGCCGCGCCCGGTGCGCGCAGAAACCCCGGCTCGGACGCAGCGGCGGCGCTGGACCAGACTTCCGTCCCGCTTGCGGTCCCAGCTCACGCCATGTCTTCCCATATGGTTTTGACTTCGCACGTCGGCGCGGGTATAATCGCCTCGTGGAGGCGATCGCGCCATGTGGGGTGCTGCCGCGCTGCTGCTGTTCGCGCTGTTACTCTGCTGCCTCATCGGTGGCGGACACCGCGCTTTGCAATCGCTGCATCCGCGGCTGTGGTGGCGATGGTGGCGCCAGCGCGCGAAGCGGCGCTTTCTCAATGAGATGCGCCGGCGTTGGGGTGATGACCCCATTCCGCAATGGCACCACGACGAACGTGAACGAGCGCGCGAGATCCGCCTGCGCCGTGCGCACAAAACCCGGTACTGAGGGGCAGTCTTAGGCCAAACCGCTCGATCGTTGAACCGTTTCACATGATGCACGACCGGTCGCCTGGACCCACTGCAGAATGCAGGGAACCGGGTCTGGAACCCCTGCCAAATAACGCATCTGCTCCCATTGCGACGATTTGCTTCGCCCAATTGTTGCAAGCCACCGCATCATCGTGAGTTAGCGGGCTGGAGCGTGGATTGGAGCGTCAATCAGCCTGGTCCAGCCCCCACCTCCGCGCCAACGGAGGCCGCGGGGACCTCGACAACGCACGAGGAGGCAGAGGCGTTGGAGCGCGCCTGGAGGCGCGCGCGCGGCACGGGCATTCCCTTGCGGCTGCCGGACGGATGCTCTCGGCGATGCCAGCCGCCCCGGCCATCAATTCCTGCGCACGCCCCACGCTGGTGAAGCCGCTGGGAGCGTGCCGGTGAAGGTGATCGCCGCCGTGGCCGAAAAGGGCGGGGTGGGCCGTACCGCGCTCAGCTGCATCCTCTCCGCCGGCTTGAGCCAAGCGGGCGCACGCGTGCTGCACCTGGTGCTCGATGTCCATGCCGGCGGGGCCACGGTCCTCCTCGGCGACGGTGCGCCGAGCACCGGCGCCGCGGAGCTGCTGCGCGGGCAGGAGGCAGCGGTGCGCATGGGCCACCTCGGGGTGCATGTGCTCGGCGGCGGCGCCGAGCTCGATGGCGGCGACATCCGCGCCCTGCGCAGCGATGAGCTGCGCTTCGCCCTGCAGCGGGTTGCGCCGCACTACGATGCCGTGGTGATCGAGGCCGCGCCGGTGCTGCTCCACCTCCAGCGCCTCGCCCTCGAGGCCGCCGACCTGGCGCTGGTCATCACCGATGCGCAGAGCTTCGAGAGCATCGGCGGCCTCGCGCGCGTGCTGGACGAAATCGCCATCGCCCGCCAGCGCCAGGCGCCGGTCCCTGGCGTGGTCATCCCGGTGGTCAACAAGGTCGACCGGCGGCATGCGCTCGACGCCCAGCTGGCCGACCTGGTGGTCAGCCGCCACGGCGCCGGGCAGGGCGTGATCGAAGTGCCCGCCGCCGCCATCGTGCCCCAGGCGCTGGCGCAGCGGCGACCGGAATTGGCCCTCACCGCGCCCAGCCCGGCGCGCGCGGCGCTTTACGCCCTGGTCCTGCGCGCCGGCCAGCTCATCGCCGCGGGCGAATGCGCGCGCGTCTGAATACCGACGCCGAGCCGGCGACGCGCTAGTCGGAGCCGGTGAGCTTGCGGATGTTTGGCGGACCCTTGCCAGGACGGGCGCGCGCGCGTCCGACCTGATCGATGAGGTAGCTATCCTCGGTGAAGATGCGGCTGTCGGCAAAGGTCAGCCCCGTGCGCAGCGCGCGACAGGCGGCGCGGTAGCCGCGCGCGCTGTCGGTGCTGATGCGGAAGCTGATCGTCACCGTCACCATTTTTCGAACCGCCCAGCGCGCCATGCAAATGCTCCTGGCAGCGGGACGGAGGTTGGGGTGTCCCGAGCATCCGCCGCGCCAGGCACCGAGCATTGAACTGGCCAGGACCCTGACAAGCCCAAGCGCCTCCAAGCCGGTGCAGGCACGCGTGCGCGACGGCGCTCGCCAGCCGAGCACCTGCGGGAGAGTGAAAAAGGAGGTAACGTCCACCCCCGCTGCCACGTATAACCGCAGCGGTCCGTCTCCACCTGCGCGCCTTCCAGCATGGCTGGGCGCCCATCCCCCCAACTTCCACGAGCTGCCCGATGCCGACTGCCCTGCCCTCCTGGTTCGCCGCGCGCGGCCCCGTGGTGGCTGTTTTAACCTGCCTATGCATACCCATGCATGCTGGCGCGGCGACAGTCGGCAGCCCGGACCACCCCGCCGACCTCAAGCGCGACATCGCCGCCGCCTGCAGCCAGGGCGCAACCTCGATTGCGATCACCCCCGGCGTCTACCAGCTCAAGGACACCCTGGTGTTCGACCACCTCAGCGGGGTCGAGCTCGACTTCTCGCAGGCCGAGCTGGTGCAGGGCTCGGGCAAGGACGGCGTCGCCTTCAACCACTGCGCGAAGGTGGTGTTCCGCGGCGCCACCCTGCATTACGACCACCCGCGCTTCTGCCAGGCGCGCATCCTCGCCTTCGGCACCGACGCCGACAAGGGCGGCTACTACGACGTGCAGATCGATCCCGGCTACCCGCAGCATGCGGTGTTCAAGTCCTGCGTCATCTTCACCGCCGCCGAGCGGCGCATCAAGTTCCACACCTGGGACAGCGACGCCAAGAGCGTGATGCCGCTCGACGAAGCCGGCAAGGTGCGGGTGTTCTGGGGCAAAGAGAACCTCCTGCCGCCGCACTGCCCGGTCGCGGTCGGTGACTACCTGGTCTGCCGCGGCGACGGCAGCTCGCTGCTGCACGCCGATGCCTGCAGCGACTGCTCCTTCCAGGACCTCACCCTCTACTGGGGTGGCATCTTCGGCATCTTCGAGACCGGCCCCTCGGAGGGGAACCATTACCTGCGCATCCGCCTGACCCCGGGCCCGGCGCCCGCGGGCGGTGCCAAGCCCTTCATCTCGCAGAGCGCCGACGGCCTGCACTCTGCCGGCGCGCGCCTGGGCCCGGACATCGAAGACTGCGATTTCGAGAGCATGCTCGACGACGCCTTCGCCATCCACGGCTACTTCCAGGAGATCCTCGCGGTCGACGGCGCCACCCTCAC